>NZ_JAVAJJ010000027.1:0-92113 GCF_052112305.1 Pseudomonas sp. QLc11A | reverse complement strand
GTGGGAGCGGGCTTGCTCGCGAATGCGCAGTGTCAGCCAACATCAATGCTGAATGGGCCGACGTCTTCGCGGGCAAGCCCGCTCCCACAGGGTTCGAGGGTGTCCGCAAACTTCCCGTCCGACACAGTTCAAATGTGGGAGCGGGCTTGCTCGCGAATGCGCAGTGTCAGCCAACATCAATGCTGAATGGGCCGACGTCTTCGCGGGCAAGCCCACTCCCACAGGGTTCTCGCTTGGCCATGGATCGGTGGCCCACCAAGGCCCCGCGCCACTCGTCAACCGGATCGGCACCCACCGCGTGCCCTGTCACACTAACACCAGGTAACGACTCATCCTGGAGGCGACCATGATGAACTTAAAAATGACTTCGCTGTTCATGGCCGCATGGTTGTCGGCTACGTCCGTGGCCACCCTTGCGGCGTCCGGCGAGGGCCCTGGCGCGACCGGTACGGCACCCGGCGCCACCCGCAGTTCAACCATGCTGCCAGACAGCAACAGGCCCAGCGATCCCTCGACTAATAACGGGCGCGCGAAGAGCCCCGGCTCGTCAATGGGTAGCACCGGCGTCAATGGTCCGGGCAGTGGCGCGGGCGGAGGCACCGGTGCACCCGGTGGCGGAACCGGCGGTGCTGGCGGCGGGACGGGTAGCTGGACAGGCAAAAGCGGCCAATGACACTACCGGCAACAAAAGCACTTCAACGATCGGAGCGCATCAATGCCTCGCCACCACAGGCCATCGACAACGTAGCCACGCGGTTCCGACCCGAATGCTTGGCTTGATACAACGCCGCATCCGCCCGCTGGACAAACACGTCCATGCTGTCTCGCCCCGAGGGCACGAACGAATAGCAACCCAGGCTGACCGTCACGTAGCCATTGGGCGAGCCGGTGTGAGTGATGTTCTTGTCGATGACACTGCGACGGATCTGTTCGGCAATCGTCATGGCGCCATGGATGTCGGTGTCGGGCAGCAGCACCGCAAACTCTTCACCGCCGTAGCGCACCGCCAGATCGGCCTTGCGCTGGCAGCAACTCTTCAGCGCACGCGCCACTTCGGCCAGGCAGTGATCCCCCACCACGTGGCCGTAGGTGTCGTTGTAGCGCTTGAAGTAATCGATATCGAGCATGATCAGGCTCAAGGGGCTTGCCTGCCGGGCACCGCGCCCGAACTCGACGTCCATCGCCCGCTCGAACAACCGGCGGTTGGCCAGGCCGGTCAGGCTGTCATGCGTGGCGATCAGCTCCAGTGCTTGCTGGGCCCTGCGCAAATCCGACTCGACCCGCTCGCCAACACGCACCTGATGCAGGAACACCCACCCGAACAGCCCCACGCCCAGCAGCACCAGGGCAACAATGAGGCTGGAGCGGAACGCCGTGTCGTACCAGTCCGCGAGAATGGTCTGCGTGGACGCCGCCGCGGCGACCACCAGCGGATACGCCTCCAGCTGACGGTAACCGTACAGGCGTGTCACGCCATCGATGATGGACGTGAACATCGCATTGCCAGAGTTGGCCAGTGGCAGGAAATTCTGGAAGATCTCGCCCTGGGCCAGCGACACGCCGATCTGCGCTTCTACAAAGGGTCGACGGGCCAACAAAGTGCCATCGGTCAGGCCGAGAAACATCGAGCCGTTGTCGTCGAGGCTGAAGCTTTTGAAGAACTGGTCGAAGTACGACATCTTGATGCCGGCCAGCAATACGCCCTGGAAATGGCCGTTCCTGTCGTTGACCCGCTTGGAAACAGGGATGATCCACTCGCCGTTTTCCCGGCTGCGGATGGCCGGGCCGATATGCGCCACCGACGATACGTTCTGCTGGTGATACTTGAAGTACTCGCGATCCGCGACCCCGGCACCCCGGGGCAGGTTTTCAAACGAGGTCACCACCCACTGGCCCTTCTGGTCGAACAACAGGATGCCGTGCAATTGATCCAGTGCCAGCACTCGCCGGGCAAAGGTCTGCTGCAAGCGGGGTCGCATGTCCTGGCCGAAACCGTCGACCTGAATCCAGTCCACCAGGCTGGTCAGTACCAGGTCAGCCTTCATGAAGGTGTCTTCGGCTTGCTGCGCCATGGCCCGCGTCAGGTTCGAAGACGCCACTTGCGCCAGACTCAGATCATGGCGACGGGATTGCTCCAGTTGCAGGTAGAGCAAACCGCACAGGCACAGACACACCGTGGCAATGAACAACACCGCGGCCTTGCGCAGCGGTATGCGTTGCAATGCAACGCCAGGGGCCTGGTCCGGGTTGTTAAAGCGCGTGGGCAAAAGTTCATCCTGTCAGGGACAAGGCATGGGCAACGGCCCAAAGCCCTCAGTTTTTGTGGGCCGTAGTTTACGGGGTTATCCACGACAAAGGGGCAACCACTTGCCCGGTGGCGCTGCAAACATGACCCAGGGCAGTACTGTCTGCGCGTCAACGAGCTACGATTAGACTGACCTCCATACAGGGAATCGACATGAGCAAGGCAGACGAGCTCGCTGCAAAAATGAAACGGACAGGGCTGACCAGCGCAGATCAGGCAATTGATGTCTGGCCGGGCCAGGTCTACGAACTGTATCAACGGATAGAGCACTGGCTGCTGCCCTTGACCGAAGCGGGCCTGGTCCTGCGGCGCAACGCCACCCATGTGTTCGAAAGTCATCCCGAGGGTGGCTCCTACGATTACGCCATTGACCAGTTGGTGATCTCCGGCAACAAGCACAGCATTACCTTTGACCCGGTTGCACGCTTCACCGCCGATGGCGAGGGGCGCGTCGAGATTCACTCCCCGGGCAACGAGTTCGCCCTGTTGCGCACCGTGGACGAACACGGCGAAACACACTGGTGGCTACAAACGATCGAGCAAGCCACAGCACAACAGGATGCGGTGGCGCTGACAGAAAGCGATCTGCTTGTAGTGGTGCAACAAGGGTTGGCGCTTTAGGAAGGTTGCTAAAGGGCATGGGAAACTGTAGGAGCCAGCCTGCTGGCGATGGACTCGAATGCGCCGCGTTCATCCGGCTCACACGCGTTATCGTTAACGACCATCGCTGGCAAGCCAGCTCCCACAAAGGACCGTGCCCACGCTGAAACTGTAGGAGCCAGCTTGCTGGCGATGGACTCGAATGCGCCGCGTTTATCCAGTTCACCCGCGTTATCGTTAACGACCATCGCTGGCAAGCCAGCTCCCACAAGGGGCCATGCCCACGCTGAAACTGTAGGAGCCAGGCTGCTGGCGATGGACTTCAGTGCGCCGCGTTTATCCAGTTCACACGCGTTATCGTTAACGACCATCGCTGGCAAGCCAGCTCCCACAAGGGGCCATGCCCACGCTGAAACTGTAGGAACCAGCTTGCTGGCGATGGACTCGAATGCGCCGCGTTTATCCAGCTCACACGCGTTATCGTTAACGACCATCGCTGGCAAGCCAGCTCCCACAAGGGGCCATGCCCACGCTGAAACTGTAGGAGCCAGCCTGCTGGCGATGGACTTCAGTGCGCCGCGTTTATCCAGTTCACCCGCGTTATCGTTGACGACCATCGCTGGCAAGCCAGCTCCCACAAGGGGCCATGCCCACGCTGAAGCTGTAGGAGCCAGCTTGCTGGCGATGGACTCAAATGCGCCGCGTTCATCCGGCTCACACGCGTTATCGTTAACGACCATCGCTGGCAAGCCAGCTCCCCCAAGGGGCCATGCCCACGCTGAAACTGTAGGAGCCAGCCTGCTGGCGATGGACTCGAATGCGCCGCGTTCATCCGGCTCACACGCGTTATCGTTAACGACCATCGCTGGCAAGCCAGCTCCCACAAGAGGCCATGCCCACGCTGAAACTGTAGGAGCCAGCTTGCTGGCGATGGACTCGAATGCGCCGCGTTTATCCGGCTCACACGCGTTATCGTTAACGACCATCGCTGGCAAGCCGGCTCCTACAGGGGACCGTGCCCACGCTCCAAACCAGTACCCCCCCCCAAAAAAAATGGCGCTCCCGAGGCGTCCTTTCAGTCTTTGGTTACTGTTGGTTCTGCCCCGTCACCACCAGCGGGAGCTCTGCCTGACGCAAGTCCAGGGGAGGCAATTTCGTCGGCTGACTCAAGCCCTGCAACACCCGGGCATCGTAATCATAAATGTCCGGCTTGAACGTCACCCGCCCGTCATTGCTCAGGTCCACGGTCCAATAGGCCAGCAGCACCGGCACCTTCACCGGCAGCTGGATATTCTCGGTCCTGCCATTGGCCAACTGCTTTTGAATCCCGGCACTGTTCCAGCGCACCGGGTCGTTGAACAACAACTCGACCAGTTGCAGCGGGTTTTCCACGCGGATGCAGCCCGAGCTGGTGGCCCGGACCGTCTTGGCAAACAGCTCGCGGTGCGGCGTGTCATGCAGGTAGATCGCATAGTCGTTGGGGAAGCGGATCACCACCTGCCCCAACGAACTGTCGGGGCCGGCATCCTGACGCAGGCGGATGCCTCGCGGGTTGCTCCAGTCAACGTCCGACGGATCGAGCACATTGCCTTCGCGATCAAGCACGCGAATCCGGTTGGCCGCCAGATAGCCAGGATCGTTCTGGATTTTCGGAATCACGTCCTGCTTGAGGATGGTCGGTGGCACGGTCCAGGTCGGGTTGAACGTGATGTAGGTGATTTCGGCCTGGAACACCGGCGTACTGCGCACCGGCTTGCCGACCTGCACCCGCGAACGCCAGATCGGCAGACCGTCGCGGTACATCGCCACCTTGTAGCCGGCGATATCGACGATCACGAACGTGCCCTGAAGTTTGTACAACAGCCAACGGGCGCGCTCCATGTTGACCCGCACCTGATCGATCCGCGCCTCGACCGGCACGTTCAGCGCCGCCAGCGTCGCCGCCCCCGCCACGCCGTCGGCCCCCAGGTATTGCTCGGTCTGATACTTCTTCACCGCGGCGATGACCTTGTCGTCGTAAGCGGCTTTTTTCGCCAGGTGCGGGTCCAGGTACCCGCCCGCCACCAGGCGCGCACGCAATTGACCGACCGCCACACCGTCCATGCCGGGCTTGAGCGATTGGCCTTCGGTGACTTTCGGCCAGCCACCCGCATCACGCACCTGGCGCAACCGGGCCAGGCCTTCGCGCAAATTGCGGTAAATCTCTTCCTGAGGAGGCGCCTCGGCGAATGCACGTGCCACGTCATGGGCATCAAGGGCGGCGAACAGGTTGTTCATGTCCTCGCGGGCATTGCCGCCGGCAGGATCGAAATTCCAGTGAATGTCCAGCCGCGACGGATCGACCTTGCCCCGGCGCAGTTGCAGCAGCGCAGTGATGAAGGTGCGGGTGGCCGCCATGTCGAACATCGCCCGCTGCGCCGTGGAAGGCATGGCGGCCATCAGCGATTCATGGGCCTGGGCCAGTTCGGTGATACGGAAATCCGCCGGGGTCAGGCCGTCGATCCGGGTGTCTTCGAGGCTTTTGAGTAACTGGACCACATCACGATCATCCGTCCACGCGGCGCGATAGTTGCGATGCATATAGAAATCCAGCACCACCCGGCTGACGTCCGCACGCTGATTGCGCCTTGACGTGAGTAACGGCGGAAAAGCCGAGCGCAACGGTTCCAGCGTTGCCTGAATCGTCTGGCCGACCGCATCGTCGGGCGCCGCGGCATCGCTTGTGCTGTTCGCTGCAGATACCGGCTCAATCGGCGAGGTTTGCGCAAAGGCCGCACCGCTGATCAGAAAGCCCATAAAAAACATGCGGCTTATGACGAATGACCTTGTTAATTGCACCATGGATAATCCTTAATCCCCTGATTCAACGGCGCCAGCTTTGCGCTCGCTGCTAGACTCGAAATTATCATGATGAGACCCGACTATGGCGCTAAACCGCTTTGGCCTTTTATTTGCCATTTTACTGACGTGCCTTTCAGTAACGTCAGCCTACGCCGATTCGCTTGAAAACGCGCTGGTCAAAGCAGCACCAGGCGCCGACGCCAAAGTAATTGCCCTGGCCGTTCGCGCCACCCAATGCAGCCGTGCCCAAGGCGTCGCCCCAGCCCAAAGACTGGCGGTGATCGATTACTCCCTGCCTTCGACTGAACAACGCCTGTGGGTCTTCGACCTTAAACGGCGCAAGTTGCTGTTTCACGAACTGGTCGCCCATGGCCGCAACAGCGGCGAAAACATGGCCACGCTGTTCTCCAACCGCAACGAAAGCCACGCCACCAGCCTCGGCCTGTTCCGCACCCGGCAAAGCTATCTCGGCCAGAACGGTTACTCGCTGCGCATGGAAGGCCTGGAGCCCGGCTTCAACGACAACGCCTTTGACCGGGCCATCGTCATTCACGGCGCGCCCTACGTCAGTCCGGTGCTGGCCCGCGCCAATGGCCGCATCGGCCGCAGCCTGGGTTGCCCGGCCGTCAGACCGGCGATTGCCCATCGGCTGATTGATTCGATGAAGGACGGCCAGTTGTTGTTTTCCTACTACCCGGACCAGCGCTGGTTGAAGTCGTCCTCTTACATCAACTGCGGCGACACCGTGGCCTCAAGGGAGAAGTCCACTTCAAGCCAGAAAGCGACGTCCAACCTGTCAAAACTGTAATCTTCGCCTCAGCCTGCTGAAAGGCACCGCCTGCTAGCCTCATCGACAAGTTCAACGGTCTGACGGGCGGAACACACGGCATGCACTCCCACACTTCAAGACGCACCTTCGTCAAAGGGCTGGCCATCGGCGGGCTCTTCGGCGGCCTCGGGTTATGGCGCACGCCGGTCTGGGCGATCAGCAGTCCCGGCGAACCGCAGGTGTTGGCCGGTAATGATTTCGACCTGTTCATCGGCGAATCCCCGGTCAACTTCACCGGTAGCCCGCGCACAGCACAGACCATCAACGGTGGCATTCCCGGCCCCCTGCTGCGCTGGCGTGAAGGCGATACGGTGACGCTGCGGGTGCGCAACAGACTCAAGGACAGCACCTCCATTCACTGGCACGGCATCCTGCTGCCGGCCAACATGGACGGCGTGCCGGGCCTGAGTTTCAAGGGCATCGAGCCGGGCGGCCTGTACGTCTACCAGTTCACCGTGCGGCAGAACGGCACCTACTGGTATCACAGCCATTCGGGGTTGCAGGAACAATCCGGCGTCTACGGCCCGCTGGTGATCGACGCCAAGGACCCGGAGCCGTTCCAGTACGACCGCGACTACGTGGTGATGCTCAGCGACTGGACCGACGAAGACCCGGTCGACCTGATGAAGACGCTGAAAAAACAGTCCGATTACTACAACTTCAACAAGCGCACCGTAGGCGACTTCATCCACGACGTCAGCGAAAAAGGCTGGGGGCCGACCGCCGCCGACCGCAAGATGTGGGCCGAGATGAAGATGAACCCCACTGACCTCGCGGACGTCGGCGGCGCCACTTACACCTACCTGTTGAACGGCAAGGCGCCTGACATGAACTGGACCGGGGTGTTCCGCCCGGGGGAAAAGCTGCGGCTGCGCTTCATCAACGGCTCGGCCATGAGTTACTTCGACGTGCGCATCCCAGGCCTGAAAATGACCGTGGTCGCTGCCGATGGCCTCCATGTCAAACCGGTGAGCGTCGACGAGTTTCGCATTGCCGTGGCGGAAACCTTCGACGTTATCGTCGAACCGACCGAAGCGGCCTACACCCTGTTCGCCCAGGCGATGGATCGCACTGGCTACGCACGCGGCACCCTGGCGGTGAAGGCGGGACTGGTAGCGCCGCTGCCAGCACCGGACCCACGCCCCCTGGTGACCATGGATGACATGGGCATGGCCGGCATGGACCACGGCAGCATGGCGGGCATGGATCACAGCAACATGCCCGGCATGCAGTCCCATCCCGCCTCGGAAACCGACAACCCGCTGGTGGACATGCAAGCCATGTCCACTGCACCGAAACTCGACGACCCCGGCATGGGCCTGCGCAACAACGGGCGCCGCGTGCTCACCTACTCCGACCTGCGCAGCACCTTCGAAGACCCGGACGGCCGCGAGCCTGGCCGCACCCTTGAGCTGCACCTGACTGGCCACATGGAAAAATTCGCCTGGTCGTTCAACGGCGTGAAGTTCTCCGATGCAGAGCCCTTGCGCCTCAAGTACGGAGAGCGGCTGCGGATCGTGCTGGTCAACGACACGATGATGATGCACCCCATCCACCTGCACGGCATGTGGAGCGACCTCGAAGACGAGAACGGCGAGTTCATGGTGCGCAAGCACACCATCGACATGCCACCGGGCTCCCGGCGCAGCTATCGGGTCACGGCCGATGCGCTCGGCCGCTGGGCCTATCACTGCCATCTCCTGTACCACATGGAAATGGGCATGTTCCGTGAAGTTCGCGTGGAAGAATGAGGCGCACCCCATGACTCGATTCACCCCGGTTTTTTTTGCACTCGTGACCTCGACGGCGATGGCCGCCAGCGACAGCATGCAAGGCATGGATCACAGCCAGATGGACCATGGTCAGATGCAAGGCATGGATCATGGCCAGATGGACCACAGTCAGATGCAGAGCATGGACGAGGGCCAGATGCAGCCCGCCGCCCCCAGCGAAAGCCGTACGCCGATCCCGGTGCTGACCGATGCCGATCGCGCGGCGGTGTATGTCGATCCCGCCGGTCACCATGTGCACGACAACACACTCAATTCGTTTTTCCTCGCCGACAAACTCGAATGGCAGGACGCCGATGACGGCAGCACCCTGGCCTGGGATTTGTCCGGCTGGGTCGGTGGCGACATCGATCGCCTGTGGCTGCGCTCCGAAGGCGAGCGCACCAACGGCGTGACCGAGGACGCGGAAATCCAGGCCCTGTGGGGCCACGCCATTTCCCCGTGGTGGGACGTGGTCAGCGGCGTGCGTCAGGATTTCAAACCCGGCGCCCCGCAAACCTGGGCCGCCTTCGGCGTGCAAGGCATGGCGCTGTACAACTTCGAGGCCCAAGCCACGGCTTTCATCGGCGAAGGCGGCCAGAGCGCCGTGCGGCTGGAAGGCGACTACGACATCCTGCTGACCAACCGACTGATCCTGCAGCCGACCGTCGAACTCAACGCCTATGGCAAAAACGATCCGCAACGGGGCATCGGCGCAGGGCTGTCCAACACCGAAGCCGGCCTGCGCCTGCGCTACGAAATCCGCCGGGAATTCGCGCCTTACCTCGGCGTGACCTGGAACCGTACCTACGGCAACACCGCCGACTACGCCAACGACGAAGGCGAGGATCGCAGCGAAGCCCGCCTCGTGCTCGGTGTTCGGATGTGGTTCTGAACAGACTCACCCAATACCAACAACAACCGCTTCGAGCGGTAAAGGACCTTGCATGCGCCTCATCAAACCCACCGCCGTCGTTATCGCGTTACTCAGCGGTCTGCTCATGAGCACCCTCGCTCAAGCGCACCCCAAACTGCTCGCTTCCACCCCAGTGGAAGGCGCAGAAGGTGCACCGCCCGACAAGATCGAACTGCACTTCTCCGAAAACCTTGTCACCCAGTTTTCCGGCGCGAAACTGCTGATGACCGAAATGGCCGGCATGGCCCACGCCCCGATGCCGGTCAAGGCCAAGGTCAGCGGCGGCAGTGATCCGAAAACCATGCTGATTACCCCGACAGCCCCTCTGGTTGCCGGCACCTACAAGGTCGAATGGCGCGCGGTGTCGTCGGACACCCACCCGATCACCGGCAGCGTCACGTTCAAAGTGAAATGATCGATGAGCGACTCGGCCAACGTCGTTCTGCGGTTTGTGTTGTATGTGGATTTGATGCTGTTGTTTGGCGTGGCGCTGTTCGGGCTCTACAGCTTCAAAGGACAGGAACGGCGATCCGGGACGGTGCTGCCCTTTCGCCGATTGCTGACGGGAACTGCCGGGCTCGGTGCGCTGCTGTCCATCGCCGGCATGGTGCTGATGGTCCGCGCCATGAGCGGCGAGTCAGACGTTGCCGAGCTACGCCCCCACCTCGAGATGATGCTGTTCGAGACAGACGTCGGGATGGCCTGTGCCGTGCGGATGATTGCGTTGGCGGTCGCAGGCCTGGCGGTGATGCTCAACCCACGCGCCCCCGGCCTCAGCCTGGTGATCGCCAGCACCGCCGGCGGCATCGCCCTCGCCAGCCTGGCCTGGAGCGGGCATGGCGCCATGGACGAAGGCAGCCGTCGTTACTGGCACTTCACCACAGACATCCTGCACCTGCTGGTAGCGGGCGCCTGGCTCGGCGCATTGCTGGCGTTTGCATTGATGGCGCAACCCCGGGCCGTGCAAACCGAAGCACACATACGGTTGTTGGTTCACGCCGTCAGGCGATTCGAACTTGTCGGTGCGCTGGTCGTCGTGATCATCACCGTGACGGGCGTGGTGAACTACCTGTTCATCGTCGGGCCGAAACTGGATGAGGTTTTACTCAGCCACTACGGAATTTTGCTGGCGATCAAAGTGCTGCTGTTTGCCGGAATGCTGGCTTTGGCGGCGCTGAACCGCTTTCATCTTGGCCCCTTGCTGGAGCGGTCGTTGCGGGAAGGCCAATATCGCGTGGCAGCCCATGCACTTCGGCGCAGTGTTGTGGTGGAAATGGCCGCGGCGGTTTTGATTGTGGGGTTGGTGGCGTGGCTGGGGACGTTGAGCCCGGAAGTGGAATGAGCCATCTTCAGGGCGTTGATTTTTCACACCGGTGAAAGTTTCACTACACTCCCCTTTCAAAACCACTCCAGCACAAAAGCCCGATAACAATGACGAAAATCAATAGAGCAATGATGCTCGGCGGCTTGCTCGCACTCTCCCTTGGCGCCCAGGCAGAACCTTCGCATCTGGACAGCGTCATGCAACGGGGACAACTGCGCGTTTGTACCACCGGCGACTACAAGCCCTACACCCTTAAAGCCGAGGACGGCGCGTATTCCGGCATCGACATCGCCATGGCCCACGCCCTGGCCGACAGCCTGGGCGCCAAGGTCGAGTGGGTGCCCACCACCTGGAAAACCCTGATGCCTGACATGCTCGCCGGCAAGTGCGACATCGCCATGGGCGGCATCTCGGTCACCCTGGAACGGCAGAAAAAAGCCTTCTTCAGCAACATCCTGGACGTCGACGGCAAAATCCCGCTGGTGCGTTGCGAAGACCAGGCGCTGTACCAGACTGTCGAACAGATCAACCGACCCTCGGTTCGCCTGGTCGAACCCGCCGGCGGCACCAACGAAGCGTTCGTCCACGCCTACCTGCCCCAGGCGCAATTGCAGCTGCGCGATAACCTGAGCATCTTCCAGGAACTGCTGGATAAAAAGGCTGACGTGATGATCACCGATGCGTCGGAGGCGCTGTACCAGCAGAAGCTCAAACCGGGCCTGTGCGCCGTCAACCCGACGCACTACATGCAATACGGCGAAAAAGCCTACCTGCTGCCCCGTGACGACATTACCTGGAAGCTGTACGTCGATCAGTGGCTGCACCTGGCCAAGGCAACGGGCATTTATCAGAAGATTCGACGGCAGTGGCTGGCGGTGCCTGAGGGCAAATAACGGCGTGCCAAGGCGCCTGGTCATGGCTTATTAAATCTCGTTACACACTTGAAACTGCTCTCGCACCGGTAGCTGGCCAGTTACAGGCAAGACGCGTTGACAAGGGAAACATCCGACATTTTCGCGCTGATTTAAACAGACCTGATTGCCTGTATTCGGACTCCTGAGCCTCGTCATCCCATTCCTGATAAACTCCCCCACCTCCCAGCCTTACCGATTCCAGATTCCCAATGTCCGCAGCCAACGCTACACCCGCCCCGCTTTCCCGCCGGTTCTCCGTTGCACCCATGATGGATTGGACTGACCGCCACTGCCGCTTCTTCCTGCGCCTGCTGTCGAAAAACGCCCTGCTCTACACCGAAATGGTCACCACCGGGGCCCTGCTCAACGGCGATCACGAGCGATTTCTGCGGCACAACGAGGCTGAGCATCCACTGGCCCTGCAGCTTGGCGGCAGTGTGCCGCTGGACCTGGCGGCGTGCGCGCGCATGGCGCAAGAGCATGGTTACGATGAGGTGAACCTGAATGTCGGCTGCCCGAGCGATCGGGTGCAGAACAATATGATCGGCGCGTGCCTGATGGGGCATCCGCAGTTGGTGGCCGATTGTGTGAAGGCGATGCGTGATGCGGTGTCGATTCCGGTGACGGTCAAGCATCGTATCGGGATCAATGGCCGGGACAGTTACGAGGAGCTATGTGATTTCGTCGGCACGGTGCGGGATGCCGGCTGTACCAGTTTCACCGTGCACGCGCGGATTGCGATTCTGGAGGGGTTGTCGCCGAAGGAGAACCGTGACATTCCGCCCCTGCGTTATGACGTGGCGGCGCGGTTGAAGGCGGATTTTCCGGAGCTGGAGATCATTCTCAACGGCGGGATCAAGACGCTGGAGGCCTGCCACGAGCATTTGCAGACGTTCGACGGCGTGATGCTGGGCCGCGAGGCGTATCACAACCCTTATGTGATGGCCGAGGTGGATCAGCAGCTGTTCGGCAGTACGGCGCCGGTGATCAGCCGCGCCGAGGCGCTGGCGCAGCTGCGGCCCTATATAGCGGCGCATATCGATGCCGGTGGTTCGATGCACCACATCACCCGGCATGTGCTGGGCCTGGGCACCGGGTTTCCGGGGGCGCGCAAGTTCCGGCAGCTGTTGTCGGTGGATATTCACAAGGCGAAAGATCCGTTGGCGCTGCTGGATCAGGCGGCGGCGTTGCTCGAAGGGCGTTAACGGTCGGTTTCGTTGAACCTGTGGGGCGTTTGGGCATCGTATTCATCGATACCACGCCCCGCCTTTCAAACAATTGTTTTCAGGTTGTTGCCGCAGGGGCCGTCTATACACGTACACGCCCTTGAGTGGCTGTCAGCGCTCGGGTAATGTCATCAGACCCATAGGACAGAGCACGCCCATGACTTCCAAGCTGGAACAACTCAAACAAATGACCACCGTGGTTGCCGACACCGGCGACTTCGAAGCGATCGCTCGCGTTAAACCGGTGGACGCCACCACCAACCCTTCCCTGCTGCTCAAGGCCGCGGCCATTCCTGCGTATGCCGAGCTGCTGAACGCCAGCGTCAACGACTGCAAGGGCGATGTGGGCCTGGCCAGCGACCGTTTCGGCGTGGCCGTGGGTCAGGAAATCCTGAAAGTGATCCCGGGCCGCATTTCCACCGAAGTGGATGCGCGCCTCTCGTTCGATACCGATGCCATGCTCAAGCGCGCCCATCGCCTGATCGAGCTGTACGACAAGGCCGGCATTGGCCGCGACCGCGTACTGATCAAGATCGCCTCCACCTGGGAAGGCATCCGCGCCGCCGAGATCCTGGAAAAGGAAGGCATCCAGACCAACCTGACCCTGCTGTTCTCCTTCGCCCAGGCCGCCGCCTGTGCCGATGCCGGGGTGTTCCTGATTTCGCCGTTCGTGGGCCGTATCTACGACTGGTACAAGAAAGCCAACGGCAACGATTACACCGGCGCGGATGATCCGGGCGTGCAGTCGGTGACGCGCATCTACAACTACTACAAGGCCAACGACTACAAGACCGTGGTCATGGGGGCGAGCTTCCGCAATCTGGGCCAGATCGAACAACTGGCCGGCTGCGACCGCCTGACCATCAGCCCGGACCTGATCGACAAGCTGGCAGCGGACACCGGCAAGCTGGAACGCAAACTGGCGCCTGGCCATGCCGGTGAAGCGCGCCTGAGCCTCAACGAATCGCAGTTCCGCTGGTTGTCCAACGAAGATGCGATGGCGACCGAGAAGCTGGCTGAAGGTATTCGTCAGTTCGCGCGGGATCAGGAGAAGCTTGAGGCGCTGTTGCAGGCCAAGCTGTGATCTGAGCGGGGGTCATGCAAAAAGGGCGACCCCTTACGGGCTCGCCCTTTTTTATGGTGCGTTACTTTGTGGCAGATGATGTGTGGCGAGGGAGCTTGCTCCCGCTGGGCTGCGAAGCGGCCCCAAAGGCTACAACCGAGTAGCATCAGGCACACAACAATCGAAGGTTTTACGACTGCTGCGCAGTCGAGCGGGAGCAAGCTCCCTCGCCACAGGTCAGCAGTGTTCTCAAGATTTACAGGAAATCAGTGCCGCTCCAGCGCATTCACCAGGTCATGGAAGGCTTCACGATTGGTGTCGTTCAACCCCATGAGGATCTTGTGCGCTTCGAGCACCTTAATCCGCACCACTTCTTCGGACTGATCCTGATCTGGCAGGTCATCCAGGCATTCCGGGCAGGGCACCGGCTTGTCGACGATGTTGAAGACCTGCTCGAAGCCCATAGACTGCAACAGTCGCGTGATGTCTTCGTGGGTGGTGACGACGGTCGGCAGCAGGCCGACTTTCTGCCGCGACAGGATCGACAGCTTGGCCAGCAGGCCAAGCGTGGTGCTGTCGATGCTGCGGGTTTCGGTCAGATCGATCACGATCGCGTTGAAATTCAATGCGCTGAAGATCCGCTCAATAGTCGCATCCAACGCCGAACACAGGGTCAGGCGAACTTCACCGACGAACTTCAGGACGAAGGTGCCGTCCTGCTCGGCGAACTGGATTCTACCGGTACTCATCAAAGATTCCTGCTCAACACCAACAGGGCGATATCATCCGGCATCTCCCCTAGCGTGGCCAATCCAAAAACCTGCCGCAGCCCATCCAGGGTGCCGCCCGCAGCCTTGACCCTTTGGGGCAATGCCGCTTCTTTTTCTTTGAGTGTGGGTTCTGGCAAAAGGTCCAGAATGCCATCAGACATCAGCGTCAGGCTGAACGTCGGAGGCAATTCCAGCACGTGGTCTTCATAGGTGGCTTCGTTGAAGAGGCCCACCGGCAGGCCACGCCCTTCCAGATAACGAACACTGTCTGGCGTGTACAACACTGGCAACGGCAAATGACCGCCGATGCTATAGGTCAACAAACCGGTCTCCTCGTCGATGACTCCACCGACCATTGTGACGTGTTTGCCCAGCTTACAACTGATCAGGCCCCGGTTGATATGACCAAGAACCTCTGAAGGCTTGAATTCCGGCAAGGTGCCGCTGCGCTTGGACTCGAACAGCAGGCGCGTGGTCATGAACTTCAACAGCACGGTGACGAAGGCTGAAGAGGCGCCATGCCCGGAAACGTCCGCCAGGTAAAACGCTACCCGACGCTCGTCGACGCGAAAGTAGTCGACGAAATCACCCGACAGGTACAGCGACGGGATGATCTGGTGAGCAAATTTGAACTCGTTGATGGTCCATGGGCTGACCGGCAGCATGTTCATCTGCACCTGGCGACCGGCATTCTGGTCTTCCTGGAGCAGGTTCAGGCTGGCTTCGAGCTCGCGGTTGGCCTTCTCCAGCTTCTCGCGGTAGCGCTGGTTTTCCAGCAGCAGGCGTGCGCGATCCAGCGCCCGGCGCACAGAGTGCTCGAGCACCGCCAGATCTTCGAGAGGCTTGATCAGGTAGTCAGCCGCGCCCAGGCGCAGGGCCTCGACCGCGTCGTTCATCACGCCGGCACCCGACACCACGATCACTGGTGTTTGCGGCGAGAGCTCGGTGACCTGACGGATGAGTTCGAGTCCGCCCATCTGCGGCATGCGCAGATCGCAGATGACCAAGTCGGGCTTGTCTTGCTCGAATACCTGAAGACCCTGCTGGCCATTGCTGGCCTGCAAGACGCTGAAACCACTGTCTTCCAAATAGGCGGCGAGGCTCGCGCGCACTACTTCGTCATCATCGATTATCAGCAGCGTGGCACTGGTTTTTGGCATGTGGGCAAACGGCGCCAGAATTAGGTTGGCGTAGCAGGCGGGGAATTTGACCCGGCTCTCACTACTGGATTCGCTTTCTAGCCTCTCTGTCGCACCGCTTTCGGGCATTTGCCCTACACACGTGTACACCAGAGGTGCCCTTCTAAGGCGCAGACGGTACTCCCATCCGCGGGGCGTTTCAAGCTCACGCCGATGGTCGCTTGACGTCTTTGTTTGTCAAATCACCGAGAGTTATAAGAACAGTGAAATCCGTAACCCAATGGAAGGTTCGAACCCGCGAGCGAAACCGGTCGGGACTACAGTAAAAAGCCCGATTTACCCGCATGCGGGTCTTCGCAAACAAAAAAAAGGCGACCTTGATTGATGGCCGCCTTTTTTCAGTTTACCGGTCGAGATCAGAAATCGTCTTCGACCTGACCGTCCTTCACCTTGAATTCCCGGTTCTGCAAGTACGCATTACGGATAAAGGTGTACTTGTCGCCAGTGATCAGCTTCTCGCTCGACAGCAGGTTGGCACGCGTATCGATGATGTCCAGGGCGCGGAACGAGTTACGCACAGGAACGTCGTTTACGTAGCGATAGGCGCCCGTGTAGCTGTCGACGTACTTGGACGGTGCATCGCGCAAGGTGCTTGGGCCCAGCAGTGGCAGCATCACGTAAGGGCCGCTGCCGACACCCCAGTAACCCAGCGTCTGGCCGAAATCTTCGTCATTGCGCTGCAGGCCCATTTTGGTGCCGACATCAATCACGCCCAGCAAGCCGAAGGTGGTGTTGAAAATGATGCGTGCGGTATCAACGCCGGCGGCGCGAGGCTTGGCCTGCAGGATATCGTTGGCGAGGTTGCGCACGTCGCCGATGTTGCGGAAGAAGTTGTGAACACCATCTTCGACAAACTGCGGCGTTATGTACTGGTAGCCCTGGGCCAAGGGCTTCAGCGCATAGGTGTCGAGCACGTCGTTGAACTTGTAGATCGGGCGGTTGACGCTTTCCCAAGGATCATCTTCCGAGGCTGCCTGGGCAACGAACGGAACCAGTATCACACTGGCGCATACACAAATCCTGGCTAGATGATTGCTCCAGCGCATAGAAAAAAAACTCCTTGGTTTGTACCGGCTCGGGCGCCTGGCCCGGGCAATAAGTGGGCAAGTATAAGACGTAAACGCCGTTTAAGGCACTTTGCACTCATCCCGCGCCGGAGGAATCGTGCCAACTGTGAGCGATTCACATCCATGTCACTCAACTGTCACCGTCGCCCGCTAGCCTTCAAGCTATTTCAGGGACGTCCATATGCCGCTCGCCGAAGCCTTGCCCCAAACCGCACCCCGCCTGACCGCCGTACTGTTCGGCCTCAGTGGCTGCCTTGTGGATTTTGGCGCGCACACCCATCGCCACGGCAGCCACTCGGCCGAGCATGCAGAGTCCACACCCGGCGCACTGGACAGCCTGCTCAGTTTGCAGCGCCAACAAATTCCCTGTGCCTGGCTTGATGAACTGCCCCCGGACCTCAGCCAGTCCCTGGCCGCTGCGCTGCCGGAATGGATCAAACCATTGCAACATCCCGCAACAATTAGCCCATGGCCTGCCCCGGATGCCTGCTGGCAAGCCTTGATGAACCTGAACGTTGACCGACTCGACGGCTGTGTACTGGTGAGTGGTGAACCGCGCCTGCTGCAAGCGGGACTTAATGCCGGGCTGTGGACCATCGGCCTGGCGTCCTGCGGTTCGCTGTGCGGGTTGGCGCCCCGGCAATGGCAAGCGTTGACCCAGCAGGAGCGCGACATCAAACGCGGCAAGGCCACGATGCAACTGTTCGGCCTGGGCGTGCATTCGGTGATCGATCACCTCGGTGAACTCGACACCTGCCTGGCAGACATCCAGTTGCGTCGGTTCAAAGGCGAAAAGCCCTGATCGAGATCATGCAGGTTAGGCGGGAGTGGATTAATCTAAAGGTCAGCCGTAGACCTTTGGCGGACCGCTGCGGTCTATGCCAGTGCCAATCGAGAGAAGGAAGAACGCCATGCCTGCCCGCGAACTGCAAGAACAGCTCAATGCCCTGCGCGAGCAATTGGAACAGAATCCTCCATTGTCTGAAGCAGAGCGCAAAGATCTGCACGCGCTGATGCAACAGATCGAACTTGAGCTTGAGCTCGAAACCAAGACCCAGGATTCCAGTATCGCCGACAACGTCAACCTCGCCGTCGAACGCTTCGAACTCGAACACCCTACCCTTGCCGGCACCCTGCGCAACATCGGGCAGGCCTTGGCCAACATGGGGATCTGAACCCGACAATGCCTCTGCCTCTGTAGGAGCGAGCTTGCTCGCTCCTACAGGGTTTCGTTACTGGCGGACCAGGCGATGGTTCGGCAACTGCAGCGCTTCAGTGCTGCGATACGGGTTGATATCCAGCCCGCCACGACGCACATAACGCGCGTACACCGTCAGTTTCTCCGGTTTCAACAACCGCTGCAGGTCGAGGAAGATCCGCTCCACGCACTGCTCATGGAAGTCCGAATGCTGACGGAAGCTGACGATGTACTCGAGCAGACTCGCGTGATCCAGCGCTGCGCCACGGTACTCCACCGCCACGCTGCCCCAGTCCGGCTGGCTGGTGACCGGGCAGTTGGACTTGAGCAAATGGCTGTGCACGCTCTCCTCGACGATGCGCGAATCATCGCAACGCAGCAGTTCCGGCCGTGGATGCTCGTAGTTGCTGACGCTGATATCCAGTTCGTCGATGCACACGCCCGGCAAGGCCACGACGCCTTCGCGCTCGACATCCTTGAGACTGCGAATGCGCACCCCCACCGGCTTGCCGGCAGCCGCCGACAAGTCCTTGGCCAGCGTCGCCTCAAGGCTCGCGGTGTCGACAAACGGCGTCTGGTTCAGGGAGTTGAGGTAGAGCTTGAACGATTTCGACTCGATGATGTTCGGCGAATCCGCCGGAATGCTGAATTCGCCGATCGCCACCACCGGCTTGCCCGAAGGCAGCAGCCAGGACAGTTCGAAGCAGTTCCAGAAGTCCACGCCTTTATATGGCAGGGTTTCAGCCGTCAGGCCCAGCTCCGCCCACTTCGCGGTGCGCGGGATCGGGAACAGCAGGGACGGCGTGTAGGTGGCGATGTATTCGCTGGACTTGCCCAGCGGCGAGTGTTCGGCTGCGGGATGCATGGCGGAAACCTGACTGAAGAATCAGCGGATTCTATCAGCCTTTGCTCCCGCCTTTGAGTGCTTACTGACTGACAGTCAGTTTGCCGACCATGCCGGCCTGGTAATGACCGGGGATGTTGCAGGCAAACTCAAGGCCGGTGGCCTTGCTGAAGGTCCAGGTCAGCTCGGCGGTCTTGCCCGGCTCCACCAGCACGCTGTTGGGGTCGTCATGCTTCATGCCGTGATCCATTTTGCCGTGATCCATGCCGGCCATCTTCCCGTGGTCCATGGCCTTCATGCCGCTCTGTTGCATCTGCAACATTTCCTGCTGGTGCCTGGCGTGCATCGCCGCATCCCCCAGGTTGAACTCATGCAGCAACCGGCCCTTATTGACCAGTACGAAGCGCACGGTTTCTCCGGCCTTGATGTCGATGGCCTTCGGCGCGAAGGACATGTCCCCCATGACCACTTCGACACTGCGGGTCGCCTTGGTCGCCGGGGCCGGCTGGCCGAAATCGTAGGCATGCCCGCCGTCCGCCCACACCGGTGAGCTCAGCGCCAGCAAACAGAGGATTTGCGCCAGGGATTTGCGTAAAAACATCGTCATACTCCAACAAGATAAGGCTCAGCATGAGAAAAACTCTAAACTGCTGCCACTGCCCCTAACCTGACAGCCAGATTACAACTTTGTCAGGTTGACCTGTATGAACGCTGCCCACGGTATAAAGCGTTCGTTCCATTTGCCATGAGTCGCCCATGAAACTGCTGATTGTCGAAGACCAACCGAAGACCGGCCACTACCTGCGTCAGGGTCTGGCCGAGGCCGGGTTCAACACGGAACTGGTGGCCGACGGCAGCACCGGCCAGCAACTGGCCCTCAGCGGCGAGTATGCCCTGCTGATTCTCGATGTGATGCTGCCCGGTCGCGATGGCTGGCAGATCCTGCAAGCCGTGCGCGGCGCCGGCCTGGATACGCCGGTACTTTTTCTGACAGCGCGTGACGCCGTGGAGGACAGGGTTCACGGCCTCGAACTGGGTGCCGACGACTATCTGGTCAAGCCGTTTGCGTTCTCCGAACTGCTGGCCCGGGTCCGCAGCCTGTTGCGTCGCGGTAGCGCCACGCCTCAGGAGACCAGCCTGCAACTGGCCGATTTGCGCCTGGACCTGATCCGACGCCGGGTCGAACGCAGCGGCCAGCGGATCGACCTGACCGCCAAGGAGTTCGCCCTGCTGGAAATGCTCCTGCGCCGTCAGGGCGAAGTCCTGCCCAAGTCGCTGATTGCGTCCCAGGTCTGGGACATGAATTTCGACAGCGACACCAATGTCATCGAGGTGGCGATCCGCCGACTGCGCCTGAAGATCGACGATGAATTCCCCAACAAGCTGATCCACACCGTGCGCGGCATGGGTTACGTGCTTGAAGAGCGCCCCGCCTGATGCGCCGTCTCTCCTTGAGCAGCCGCCTGGCGCTGTTGTTTGCCGCCTGCACCGCCGTGGTATCGCTGTTCGCCGGGGTGCTGTTCAGCCGCGCCAGTGAGGCGCACTTTGTTGAGCTCGACCAGCAATTGCTGGGCGCCAAGCTGACGGGCCTGCGTCGGGCCCTGCACGACTTTCAATCGAGTGACAGCGAAGTGAAGCTGACGGAGGAACTGAGCCGACAGGCTGATCTGTCACTGCGCATCACCGGCAGCGACGGTCAGCGCTGGTATGACAGCTCGGCAAACCTTCCGCTGCTATTGCCGCGCCAGCCCGGATTGTCGACGGTGAGCCATGAAGGCATGGATTACCGCGTGCTGAATGCGCCGCTCGATGCGAACAAACCCGATTC
Source organism: Pseudomonas sp. QLc11A (assembly GCF_052112305.1). Taxonomy (NCBI): domain Bacteria; kingdom Pseudomonadati; phylum Pseudomonadota; class Gammaproteobacteria; order Pseudomonadales; family Pseudomonadaceae; genus Pseudomonas; species Pseudomonas sp. QLc11A. The sequence goes on along the minus strand of NZ_JAVAJJ010000027.1, from coordinate 71,420 downwards.
ACCGCAACTGACCCTGATGCTGGACATCACCCACCACCAGCACTTTCTGCAACGCATGCAGCATCTGATCTGGCTGACCGTCGGCCTGTCAGCCCTGGCCACCGCACTGCTGGGGGCATGGGCGGCGCGCAGCGGCTTGCGCCCGTTGCGGCGCATCAGTGCGGTCGCCAGCGGTGTTTCCGCGCAATCGCTGAACATGCGGTTGCCTGAAGAAAACATGCCACCGGAACTGGCGGAAATGGCCCACAACTTCAATGCCATGCTCGGACGCCTCGACGACTCTTTTCAGCGCCTGTCCGCGTTCTCTGCCGACATTGCCCATGAACTGCGCACCCCATTGTCGAACCTGCTGACCCACACTCAGGTCACCCTAACCCCCGCCCCATCGAGGACTACCGCGAAGCCCTGCACAGCAACCTCGAAGAACTGCAGTGGATGGCGCAACTGGTCAACGACATGCTGTATCTGGCCAAGGCTGATCATGGATTGTTGATCCCCAAACGCGAGCCATTGGAGCTGGGACAGGAAGCGGATCTGTTACTGGAGTTTTTTGCGCCGCTGGCGGAAGACGCGCAGGTGACGCTCGCACGGGAAGGCCATGGGTGCCTGGAAGGCGACCGCAGTATGTTGAGGCGAGCATTGTCCAACTTACTGGATAACGCGCTACGTTTTACCCCCGTCGATGGCGAGGTTCGGGTAAACATTGTCGAGCAAGCGAATGACCTGAGATTGAGTGTCGAAAACACAGGGAGCGCAATAGACGCACAGTTACTGCCGCGGCTATTTGACCGCTTCTACCGTGCAGATCCAGCGCGCCGCGAAGGCAGCAGTGAACATGCGGGATTGGGCCTGGCGATCACCCAGTCGATCATCCGCGCCCACGGCGGGCAGATTCGTTGCGAATCGGAGAATGGGTGGACCAGGTTTGTGATTGAGTTACCAAAAGGAGACTGAGGCCAGTTGTTCCGGCCTCATCGCGAGCAAGCTCGCTCCCACAGTGTTTTGTGGCGTTCACATAATCTGTGTACGACGCAGATCCCTGTGGGAGCGAGCTTGCTCGCGATGGCGGTGTTACTGGTTACGAATACCGCAACGCGTGAGCCGGCTCGATCTTCGCCGCCCGCCATGCCGGGTAAACCGTGGCCAGGAAGCTCAAGACAAAGCCCGCCGTGCAGATCAGCGCTACATCCCCACCTTGCAGCTCGGACGGCAGGTTGCTGACGAAATACACGTCGGAACTGAAGATATGCTGCCCGCTGACCCGCTCGATCCAGCCCACGATCTGGCTGACGTTCAGCGCGGCAATCACGCCCAACACACCGCCAATCAGGGTGCCGACAATACCGATCACCGTGCCCTGCACCATGAAGATCGCCATGATCTGCCGCGGCGTGGCACCGATGGTGCGAAGGATCGCGATGTCCGCGCCCTTGTCGTTCACCACCATGATCAGGGTCGCGATGATGTTGAACGCCGCCACCGCGACGATCATCAGCAAGAGCAGGCCGATCATGGTTTTTTCCATCTTCATCGCACTGAACAGGCTGCCCTGGGTGTGGGTCCAGTCGTCAGCCTTGTAGGCGGCACCCAGCCCCGTGGCGATGTCGCTCGACACTTGCGGTGCGGCATACAGGTCCTTCACCGCCAGGCGCACGCTCTGCACCTGATCCGGCTCCCAGTGCTGCATCTGCGCGGCGTCGGCCATGTGGATCAGGGCCATGGTGCCATCCAGCTCGGCACCGACCTTGAACACGCCGACCACATTCAGCCGTTGCATGCGCGGGGTAATGCCGCCCGGCGCATTGCTGACTTCCGGCACGATCAGGGTGATCCTGTCGCCGACGTTCAAACGGAAGCGCCGGGCCGTGATCTCGCCGATCACCACGCCGAATTCACCCGGTTTCAGGGCCTCGAGACTGCCCTGGACGATGTGCTTGGCGACGATCGACACCTGGCCTTCCAGCGCCGGGTCGACACCGCTGACCTGGATGGGTTGCATCGTGCCCTTGTAGGACAGCATGCCTTCCATTTCGGTGAACGGCACCGCTGCCGTCACTTCCGGGTTTTTCATGGCGGCCGCTGCCACGGGCCTCCAGTCGTCAATCGGGTTGACGCCGACGATGGTGGCATGCGGCACCATGCCGAGGATGCGCGAGCTCATTTCGCGCTGGAAGCCGTTCATCACCGACAACACCACGATCATGGCGAGCACGCCCAGGGCGAGGCCGATCATCGAGGTCATCGAGATGAAGGAAACAAAGCGATTACGACGCTTGGCGCGGGTATAGCGCGTGCCGATAAAGATCGATAACGGTCTGAACATTCGCTGGGGCACCGTATAAATATTAAAGACCCGATGCCTTTCCGGGCATCGGGTTGCAGCCAATCAGATGGGCGTGAGGCAACCTTCCTGCAGGTGCAGGACTCGGTCCATCTGGCGGGCCAGGTTCATGTCGTGGGTCACCACCAGGAACGCCGTGCGCATCGAGGTGCTGAGTTCCAGCATCAAGTCCTGAATGCCCTGGGCGGTGTGGGAGTCGAGGTTGCCGGTCGGCTCGTCGAGCATCACCAGGCCCGGTGTGTTGACCAGGGCGCGGGCGATGGCCACGCGCTGACGCTCACCACCGGACAATTCGGCCGGTTTGTGTTCCAGCCGGTGGCCCAGCCCTACCCGCTCCAGCAGCGCCGTGGCACGCTGGCGCGCTTGCGGGATCGCGGTCTTGCCAATCAGCAGCGGCATGCAGACGTTTTCCAGCGCGGTGAATTCCGGCAGCAGGTGGTGGAACTGGTACACGAAGCCCAGGGCTCGGTTACGCAACAGGCCGCGTTTCTTCTCGCTCAGCGCCGACAGTTCTTCGCCATCGAGCCAGACGCTGCCCTTGGTCGGCGTATCGAGGCCGCCCAACAGGTTGAGCAAGGTGCTTTTGCCCGAGCCCGACTTGCCGACAATCGCCACACGCTCGCCCGGATGCATTTCCAGTTGCAGCCCGGCCAGGACCTCTACCGACTCCGGACCTTCCTCGTAGGATTTGCCCAGGTTGCGGCAGCTCAAGATTGCTTTATCACTCATGCCCGACTCACTCATAACGTAGCGCCTCCGCAGGCTGGGTGCGCGCGGCACGCCAGGCTGGATACAGGGTGGCGAGGAAACTCAGGATCAACGCGGCGGCGCAGACCATGACGACGTCCTGGCTCTGCACTTGCGACGGCAGGTAATCGATGAAGTACACGTCGGCGTTGAGGAATTTGTGGCCGATCAGGCCTTCGAGGGCCGAGATCGCGGCACTGACATTCAGCGCGGCGAAGATCCCGACCACGGCGCCGATCGCGGTACCGACCACGCCGATCACCGTGCCCTGCACCATGAAGGTGCGCATGATCGTGCCCGGCGTGGCGCCCAGTGTGCGCAGGATCGCGATGTCACCCTTCTTGTCGTTCACCACCATCACCAGTGTGGAAATGATGTTGAACGCCGCGACGGCAACGATCAGCAGCAGCAACAGGCCGATCATGGCTTTTTCCATGCGGATCGCCTGGTACAGGTTGCCGTGGGTGCGGGTCCAGTCGCGGGCGTAGAAACGGTCTTCACCGAGATCGCGGGCGATGCTCCACGCGGTGCGCGGCGCCTGGAACAGGTCGTCGAACTTCAGGCGCAGGCCCTGGACCTGATCCGGTTTCCAGCGATGCAGCCGGGCCAGATCCTGCAGGTTGGTGACGCCCAGGTAGCCATCGAGCTCACCGGCGCCGACATGGAAAATGCCGACCACGGTAAAGCGCTTCATGCGCGGGAACATCCCGGCCGGGGTCACGGTGACCTCCGGCGCGACGAAGGTCAGCTTGTCGCCGATGACTGCTCCGAGCTTGGCCGCGGCCTTGTCACCGATAACGATGCCGAACTCACCCGGCACCAGGTCGTCGAGTTTGCCCTGGGTCATGAAGTGATCGATGATCGACACCTGGCGCTCTTGCGCCGGGTCGATGGCATTGAGCAGGACCTTCGAGACCTTGCCGTTATTGGTCAGCAACCCCTGCATTTGCGTAAACGGCGCCACGGCCGTCACTTGCGGGTTCTGCTTGACCTTTGCGGCCAGGCTTTGCCAATCGCCGATCGGCTCGCCGGACTCGATGGTCGCGTGGGGCACCATGCCCAGCACGCGGGTGCGCATCTCATGATCGAAGCCGTTCATCACCGACAGCACCACGATCATCACGACCACGCCAAGGGCGAGCCCGATCATCGAAGTCAGGGAAATGAATGACACAAAATGATTGCGACGCTTTGCACGGGTGTAACGCGTGCCGATAAATACGAAGAGAGGTCTGAACATGTCGGGGCTTGTTCGGAGGGAAAAGGAACGTCCTTGTGGCGGGGGTCGATAACCAGCTTTACACTCAGACCACCGCCGCTACCATGGGTTCGCCATGTCGACATTAGATGAAGAAGATCGCCGCGAATACTACCGTATCGAGGATACGATCGCACTGGAAATTCGGCCCCTGTCCGCTTCTGAAGCCGCAGGCCAGGAAGTGTTGCAGGATGCTTCCCCACTCTTCAACTTGCTCAGCGAACTGCACCTCAGTGAATTCGAGTCGCAGCACCTGTTGCGCCAGATCAATGAGCGCGACCGCAACATTGCGGCATTCTTGAAATCCCAGAACAAACGCATCGATCTGCTGAGCCAGGTGATCGCCATCACCGTGCTCGGGCAGATCGGCGAACCGCAGCCGGTGATCATCTCCGAAGGCGGCATCGACTTTCAGCACCCATCGCCCATCGCCGCCGGCGCACACCTGTCGGTCAAGCTGGTGCTGATGCCGCAAGCCTTGGGCCTGCTGCTGCGCGCCCGCGTCACCCATTGTGACCGCAAGGGCGATGGCTATGACGTCGGCACCGAGTTCGAACACCTGACCGACGCCCAGCGCCAACTGTTGGCCCGCCACATCTTGCAGAAGCAGGCCCAGGTACGACGCCTGGCCCGCGAACAACTCGAATCAGGCAATTAATTTAAGGAAGAACCGTGACCCTCATCTACGGCCATCGCGGCGCCAAGGGCGAAGCACCGGAAAACACCCTGACCAGCTTTCAGGAATGTCTCAAGCACGGCGTGCGTCGTTGCGAACTGGACCTGCACCTGTCCAGGGACGGCGAGTTGATGGTCATCCACGACCCGACCCTCAAGCGAACCACGGACCGTCGCGGCAAGGTCGTCGAACACACGGCGGCAGAGCTTGTGACCTATGACGCGCGCAAGGGTGGCCCGGGCTGGATCAAGCCGTGCCCGATTCCGACGCTGGAAGAACTGTTCGAGAAGTGCGACTTCGATCACTGGCAGCTGGAAGTCAAGAGCGCATCACGGATGCGTGCCGCGACCACCGTGCTGGCGATTCGCGAAATGGTCCAGCGTCATGGCCTGATGGACAAGGTGACCATCACCTCGAGCTCCCGTGAAGTGCTCAAGGCTGCATTGGAGCTGGTGCCGGACGTGTCCCGCGGACTGGTGGCCGAGTACGCCTGGCTCGACCCGCTGAAGGTCGCGGCCAGTTATGGCTGTGAGATTCTGGCGCTGAACTGGACCCTGTGTACGCCGGAACGCCTGCAAAAGGCGCAGCGTCAGGGGTTGCATGTGTCGGTGTGGACCGTCAACGAGCCTGCGCTGATGCGCAGACTCGCCGACTTCGGCGTTGACAGCCTGATTACAGACTTTCCCGGTTTGGCCAGCGCCACGCTCGAGAATTGCTGAAATCGGTCTCCCCGGCCGGCTCAGGCCACCGGCCGGAGCCGCTCAAAAAAGCCGGTTGAGGCCGTCGTACGCCGCGACCCGATAGGCTTCGGCCATGGTCGGGTAGTTGAACGTGGTGTTGACGAAATACTTCAGCGTGTTCTGTTCGCCCGGCTGGTTCATGATCGCCTGACCGATGTGCACGATCTCCGATGCCTGATAACCGAAGCAGTGAACGCCCAGCACTTCCAGGGTTTCACGGTGGAACAGGATCTTCAGCATGCCTTGCGGCTCGCCGGCAATCTGCGCCCGCGCCATGCTCTTGAAGAACGCCTTGCCGACTTCGTACGGCACCTTGGCCTGGGTCAGCTCCTGCTCGTTCTTGCCGATCGAGCTGATCTCCGGAATGGTGTAGATGCCGGTCGGCACGTCATTGACGAAACGCCAGCTGCCGTTATCAACGATGCTGCCAGCGGCCGAGCGACCCTGGTCGTGGGCGGCACTGGCCAGGCTCGGCCAGCCGATCACGTCACCGGCGCCATAGATGTTCGGCACGCAGGTGCGATAGGCCTCGTCGACTTCGATCTGGCCACGGCTGTTGACCTTCACGCCGATGTTTTCCAGACCCAACTGATCGGTGTTGCCGGTACGGCCGTTGCACCAGAGCAAGGCGTCGGCCTTGATCTTCTTGCCGGACTTGAGATGCAGGATCACGCCATTGTCCACGCCTTCGACGCGGTCATACTCTTCGTTGTGGCGAACGGTGATATTGTTGTTGCTGAAGTGATAGCTCAGGGCCTGGGAAATTTCCGAGTCCAGGAAGCTCAGCAACTGACCACGGTTGTCCACCAGTTCGACCAACACACCCAAGCCGCTGAAAATCGAGGCATATTCGCAACCGATCACGCCTGCGCCGTAAACGATGAGTTTGCGCGGGGTGTGGCCGAGGCTGAGGATGGTGTCGCTATCGTAGATACGCGGGTGGTGGAAATCGATGTCCGCCGGGCGATACGGACGCGAACCGGTGGCGATGATGATGTGCTTGGCCACCAGTTTCTCGACCACGCCGTTGGCGCAGACCACTTCGATGGTTTGCTCGTCGGCGAAACTGCCGGTGCCGAAGAACACGTCGACGCGGTTGCGGGCGTAGTAGCCGGTACGCGAAGCGACTTGCTTGGAGATGACTTTCTCGGCGCTTTTCAACACGTCCGGGAACGAGAACCAGCGCGGCTCACCAATGGCCCGGAACATCGGGTTGGTGTTGAACTGCATGATCTGCCGCACCGAGTGACGCAGTGCCTTGGAGGGGATGGTGCCCAAGTGAGTGCAGTTGCCGCCGACCTGGCGACGGCTATCGACCATCGCCACCTTGCGCCCTGCCTTGGCGGCGTTCATTGCCGCGCCTTCCCCCGCCGGGCCGGAACCCAACACCACCACGTCGTAGTTGTAGACAGCCATGCGTACTCCTCAGAACAGGCCGCGGCACCCTCGGCACCTGCGGCTAAATCACGCCAATCTGTGGCATGAAGGAACAATTTGGGGCCAGTGCAGAACCCGGACACAGTCTATAGAAGCGTCAACGCCGGGCACATTAACCCTTGGTCGCGTCGTAGGCTACTTTTGCCTGCACTACAACGCCAGTTTTCAATGCTCAAATCGCCACAATCACTCGGTTTTCTTGCCACTGAGGCGATCAAAAGCGTGACTGCTGCGTGTGACGAAACCTGTATCGGCACGAATCACAAAAAATGCGCCGATATCGTGTTTTTCCGCGTAGTCCCAACCGCGTTCCGGGCCGAGAATCAGCAACAGCGTCGATAAGCCATCGGCCATCAACGCTGAAGGATGAATCACCGTGACGGACGCCAGAGCGTGTGAGACCGGCGCACCGGTGCGGGCATCGAAGGTGTGGGAAAAACGCTGGCCGCCCCGCTCGAAATAATTCCGGTAGTCGCCGGAAGTGGAAAGGCCATAACCGTCGACCACAATGACGCGCTCGGCCACCTGCCGATCATCCCGCGGCTCTTCCAGTGCAATGCGCCATGGCGAACCGTCGGGTTTCCTGCCAGCCGCCTTGAGCTCGCCCGTCGCCTCCACGAGGTAGTCGTGGATGCCCATCGCCTCGAGTTTTGCGGCAATCGTGTCCACCGCATAACCGGCGGCGATGCTGTTGAAATCGACCTCGACGGCGGCGTCCTTGCACAAATTGTCGCCATCGATGCGCAAGTGCTGGTGGCCGACACGCTGGCGGGCTTCAGCGAGCGCTTCAGCGGCCGGGACCTTCTCCTCCCGTGCCTGCGGGCCAAACCCCCAGAGGTTCAGCAACGGCTCCACCGTCAGGTCGTAGGAACCGTCGCTTTGCACTGACAGTTGCTCGCCCACGCGGACCAACTCGAGAATCGACGCCGGCATTGCCTGACAGTGGTTGGCCGGCAACGCGTTGAAGCGCTCGATGTCCGAGTCGCTGCGGTAGGTCGACATTTGCAGGTCCACGTCAGCGAGGATTTGCTCGACCTGGACACGGACTTCGCCAGGTGCCGAAAGGCCGGCATGGCGTACGTACTTGATCGAATAAGTGCTGCCCATGGTCGGGCCGCCGAAGCTTTCGAGGGCGTCGTTGTTGCCACAGCCTGATAGTGCGCCGAGCAGCAAAAATGCCACCCCCTGCCACCTGATCAACAATTCCCGAGCTCCCCAATACATCCCCTGGCACGCCGCCAGGGCCAGCCATTATGCGATAGAACTGTAGGAGCGGGCTTGCTCGCGAAGAGGCCGGCACATTCAACAGAGATGTCGACTGATCCACCGCTTTCGCGAGCAAGCCCGCTCCCACAATTTTGATCTTCAGTGACCGCCAATCCCACGGCCGGCCACATTCCCTGTGGGAGCGGGCTTGCCCGCGAAGAGGCCAGCACAGGCAACATATCCCTACTGACAAACCCACAAACAAAAACGCCCCGACCAAGGCCGGGGCGTTTTCATGTGCAGCTAAAGGCTTAGCGCGGGAATGCTGGCGGGTTTACACCGGCCATGTCTTCCATCACGCGAACCACCTGGCAGCTGTAACCGAACTCGTTGTCGTACCAAACGTACAGAACAACGCGGTTATCCTGGGTGATGGTCGCTTCAGCGTCCACTACGCCTGCGTGGCGCGAGCCAACGAAGTCGGTGGAAACCACTTCCTGGGAGCTCACGTAGTCGATCTGCTTGTGCAGATCCGAGTGCATGGCCATCTGGCGCAGGTACTCGTTGATCTCTTCGCGAGTGGTGGCCTTTTCCAGGTTCAGGTTCAGGATGGCCATCGACACGTTCGGCGTAGGAACGCGAATCGCGTTGCCGGTCAGCTTGCCCTTGAGCACTGGCAGCGCCTTGGCGGCTGCGGTGGCGGCACCGGTCTCGGTGATAACCATGTTCAGCGGCGCGGCGCGGCCACGACGGCTGCCCTTGTGGAAGTTGTCGATCAGGTTCTGGTCGTTGGTGAACGAGTGAACGGTTTCGACGTGGCCATTGACGATGCCGTACTTGTCGTTGACTGCCTTGAGCACCGGCACGATGGCGTTGGTGGTGCAGGAAGCCGCCGAGATGATCTTGTCGTCAGGGGTGATGTCACCGTGGTTGATGCCGTGCACGATGTTCTTCAGCGCGCCCTTGCCAGGTGCGGTGAGGATCACGCGGGCAGCGCCCGGGCAGGCCAGGTGCTGGCCCAGGCCGTCGGCGTCACGCCATACACCGGTGTTGTCGACGATCAGAGCGTTTTCGATGCCGTACTGGGTGTAGTCGACTTCGGTCGGGCTCTTGGCGTAGATAACCTGGATCAGGTTGCCGTTGGCGGTGATGGTGTTGTTGGCTTCATCGATGGTGATGGTGCCATCGAACGGACCATGCACCGAGTCACGACGCAGCAGGCTGGCGCGCTTGACCAGGTCGTTCTCGGCGCCCTTGCGGACAACGATGGCACGCAGGCGCAGGCCGTCGCCGCCACCGGTTTTCTCGATCAGGATGCGCGCCAGCAGACGGCCGATACGACCGAAGCCGTAGAGGACAACGTCGGTGCCTTTGCGGGCCGATGCGTTTTGCTGGCCAACCACGTCGGCCAGTTCTTCACGGACGAACTGCTCGGCAGTGCGGCCATTGCTTTCGGCCTTGAATTTGGCCGCCAGCTTGCCCAGGTCCACCGAGGCGGCACCGAGCTTGAGTTCGCTCATCGCTTTGATCAGCGGGAATGTTTCGTGGACGGACAGCTCGCTTTCGTCGGACTGACGGTGACGAGCAAAGCGGTGAGCTTTGAGAATCGCAATGACTGAACGATTGATCAGGCTGCGGCCATAGATCGAGCTCACCACGTTGTTATTGCGGTAGAGCTGACCGATAAGCGGAATCATCGCTTCTGCGAGTGCTTCACGGTCGATCCATTCACCAAGACACTGGTCGGGCTTCTGAGTCACGGGAACCTTCCACATGTAGGGGCAGAAAAAAGGGGCTACATTATGCCGCCGAGTGACAGCCGTAGCAATGCGCGCCCGTCGTGCTTTACGTAACAATTCGTCGTTCAAAAAATTTGCGCCTCGCGCAAACCCAATAAAACCGGGGCTTTCAGCGCAGTCAATTTTTTGGAGGTCGCGCTACCTTATCCGTAACCCTCCGTAACACTCGTTGTATTTGCCACTACATATTCAATAATTTCCGGCAAATAACCGCCGAATTTTGTCTTTACCACTACATTTCACCAAACCCGTGCTTTAGACACAGTCAGCAACTGACAGGCGGCATCCTGGACCGCTACAATTACCGACTTTGTCGCAACGCTTGGAGCTCAACCTTCCGTGCCCGTTCTGCGTCTACCGCTTCTCCCTGCCTCGGCGGGTAAACAGCACTGGGGCAACCTGCCCGGTGCCGCCCTGAGCCTGGCCATTGCCGAGGCCGCCAGCGCTGCCAAGCGCTTTACCCTGCTGCTGACCGCCGACAGCCAAAGTGCCGAACGGCTGGAACAGGAGCTGGGTTTCTTCGCCCCGGATTTGCCCGTACTGCACTTTCCCGACTGGGAAACCCTGCCCTACGACCTGTTCTCGCCGCACCAGGACATCATTTCCCAGCGCATCGCCAGCCTGTACCGGTTGCCGGAGCTGAGTCATGGCGTACTGGTGGTGCCGATCACGACCGCCCTGCATCGCCTGGCACCGACCAAATTCCTGCTCGGCAGCAGCCTGGTGCTGGACATCGGCCAGAAACTCGACGTCGAGCAAATGCGCACCCGACTTGAAGCCACGGGTTATCGCTACGTCGATACGGTGTATGAACACGGCGAGTTCACCGTTCGCGGCTCGTTGATCGACCTGTTCCCGATGGGCAGCAAGTTGCCGTATCGCATCGACCTGTTCGACGACGAAATCGAAACCCTGCGCACCTTCGACCCGGAGAACCAGCGTTCGATCGACAAAGTCGACTCGGTCAAGCTGTTGCCGGCCAAGGAGTTCCCGCTACAGAAAGAAGCGGTCACCCGTTTCAAGGCGCGCTTCCGTGAGCGTTTTGACGTCGACTTCCGCCGCTGCCCGATTTTCCAGGATTTGAGCAGCGGGATTACCCCGGCCGGCATCGAGTACTACCTGCCGCTGTTCTTCGAGGAAACCTCGACGCTGTTCGATTACTTGCCCCAGGACACGCAAGTGTTTTCCCTGCCGGGCATCGAGCAAGCCGCGGAAAACTTCTGGAACGACGTGCGCAATCGCTATGAAGAACGCCGTGTCGACCCGTCCCGTCCTTTATTGCCGCCCGCCGAACTGTTCCTGCCGGTAGAGGATTGCTTTGCCCGCCTCAAAAACTGGCCACGGGTGGTCGCCAGCCAGCAGGACGTGGAGCCCGGCGTCGGCCGCGAACGCTTCCCCGCGCGGGAACTGCCGAACCTGGCCATCGAAGCCAAGGCCACCCAGCCGCTGGCGGCGTTGGCCGGTTTCCTCGACGAGTTTCCCGGTCGCGTGCTGTTTACCGCCGAATCCGCAGGCCGTCGCGAAGTGCTGCTGGAACTGCTGGAACGCCTGAAGCTGCGACCGAAAACCGTCGACAGCTGGCCAGATTTCGTCGCTGGCAAAGACCGCCTGGCGATCACTATCGCGCCGCTGGATGAAGGCCTGGTACTGGACGATCCAGCCCTGGCCCTGGTTGCCGAAAGCCCGCTGTTCGGCCAGCGCGTGATGCAGCGCCGTCGCCGGGAAAAACGCGCCGATGCCAACAACGACGCGGTCATCAAGAACCTCACCGAGCTGCGCGAAGGTGCGCCGGTGGTGCACATTGACCACGGTGTCGGCCGTTACCTGGGCCTGGCCACCCTGGAAATCGACAACCAGACCGCCGAATTCCTTGCCCTGGAATATGCCGAAGGCGCCAAGCTTTACGTGCCGGTGGCCAACCTGCACCTGATCGCCCGCTACACCGGCAGCGATGACGCCCTGGCCCCGCTGCACCGCCTCGGTTCCGAGACCTGGCAGAAAGCCAAGCGCAAAGCCGCTGAACAGGTGCGCGATGTGGCCGCCGAATTGCTCGACATCTATGCACGCCGCGCCGCCCGCGAAGGCTACGCCTTCGCCGACCCGAAAGCCGACTACGCCACCTTCAGCGCCGGTTTCCCGTTCGAAGAAACCCCGGATCAGCAAACCACCATCGAGGCGGTGCGCGAAGACATGCTCGCGCCCAAGCCAATGGATCGCCTGGTGTGCGGCGACGTCGGCTTCGGCAAGACTGAAGTGGCGATGCGCGCCGCGTTCATCGCGGTGCACGGTGGTCGCCAGGTGGCGATCCTGGTGCCGACCACCCTGCTCGCCCAGCAGCATTACAACAGTTTCCGCGACCGCTTCGCCGACTGGCCGGTGACCGTGGAAGTGATGAGCCGCTTCAAGTCGGCCAAGGAAGTGAATGCCGCCGTCGCCGATCTGGCCGAAGGCAAGATCGACATCGTCATCGGCACGCACAAGCTGCTGCAGGACGACGTGAAGATCAAAAACCTGGGCCTTGTGATCATCGACGAGGAACACCGTTTCGGCGTGCGCCAGAAAGAACAGCTCAAGGCCCTGCGCAGTGAAGTCGACATCCTGACCCTGACCGCCACGCCGATTCCGCGCACGCTGAACATGGCGGTGTCGGGCATGCGTGACCTGTCAATCATCGCCACCCCGCCGGCCCGCCGCCTGTCGGTACGCACCTTCGTCATGGAGCAGAACAAGAGCACGGTCAAAGAGGCCTTGCTGCGTGAGTTGCTGCGTGGCGGCCAGGTCTATTACCTGCACAACGATGTGAAGACCATCGAGAAATGCGCCGCCGACCTCGCCGAGCTGGTACCGGAAGCACGGATCGGCATCGGTCACGGGCAGATGCGCGAGCGCGAACTCGAACAGGTGATGAGCGACTTCTACCACAAGCGCTTCAACGTGCTGATCGCCTCGACCATCATCGAGACCGGCATCGACGTACCGAGCGCCAACACCATCATCATCGAGCGTGCCGACAAGTTCGGCCTGGCCCAGTTGCACCAGCTGCGCGGCCGGGTCGGACGCAGTCACCACCAGGCCTATGCCTACCTGCTGACGCCACCGCGCCAGCAAATCACGCCGGACGCGGAAAAGCGCCTGGAAGCGATCGCCAACACCCAGGACCTCGGCGCGGGCTTCGTGCTCGCCACCAACGACCTGGAAATCCGTGGTGCCGGCGAACTGCTCGGTGACGGTCAGAGCGGGCAGATCCAGGCGGTCGGCTTTACGCTGTACATGGAAATGCTCGAACGCGCGGTGAAGTCGATCCGCAAGGGCGAGCAGCCGAACCTCGATCAACCGCTCGGCGGTGGTCCGGAAGTCAACCTGCGGGTACCGGCACTGATTCCGGAGGACTACCTGCCGGATGTCCACGCCCGCCTGATTCTCTACAAGCGCATTGCCTCGGCCACCGATGAGGACGGCCTCAAGGATTTGCAGGTGGAGATGATCGATCGTTTCGGCCTGTTGCCGGAACCGACCAAGAACCTGATCCGCATCACTGCATTGAAGCTGCAGGCCGAGCAACTGGGCATCAAGAAAGTCGATGGCGGCCCGCAAGGCGGTCGCGTCGAGTTCGCTGCGCAGACGCCGGTCGACCCGCTGACCCTGATCAAGCTGATCCAGAGCCAGCCAAAACGCTACAAATTCGAAGGGGCCACGATGTTCAAGTTCATGGTTCCGATGGAGCGCCCGGAAGAGCGCTTTAATACTGTAGAGGCGCTGTTCGAGCGCCTCGTTCCGAAAACTGCTTGAAGGACGCCGCATGCGCCTGTTCCGCTCACTGACCCTGCTGACCCTTTTGATGCCAGCGCTGGCCGCCCCCACGGCATCTGCCGATGACCTGTATCAGGTCGAAATGATTCTGGTCCGGCAAAACGCCGTGCCGGCGATTGTCAGCCGCGCCGCACCGGAAGACTGGGCCGCTGGCGCCCAACCCGTCAGCCCCGACAGCCTGCGTACGCCAAGCCTCAATGGCGAGGTGGAAAAACTCACCAGCAGCGCCGACTACACGGTGTTGCTGCACAAGGCCTGGCAACAGACGCTCGGCGAAAACGCCAGCAAAGTGGCGATCAGCGACGGCAAGGAACAATATGGTCAGTTCCCGATCGAGGGCACGCTGAGCATGAAACTGGGACGATTTACCGACGTCGACGCCGACTTCTGGGTCAATCAGATCGATGCCAATGGCATGGTGACTGCCAGCGAGCGCTTGAAACAGGAAAGCCACACCAAGAACGGCCAGTTGAACTTCCTCGACAACGGCCACCTCGGCCTGCTGATCAAGATCACTTCGCTGACCGCCCCCGCCCCCCGAGCAGCTCCCGAAGAAATTCCGGACTGATTCCCTATGTCCGCGACCCTGAGCAAACCCCTGGCACCATCCTGGGTCAGCCGATTCAAGGAACAGAGCCTGGAGCGTGGTCGCCGATACGCGCTGGAGAATCGTGTCAGGATCGTCGAGGCCGGCGACGCAACCATCGTCGCCGCGTGCGAAGGCTCGGGCGGTAACGTTTACCGTCAGACCATTCGCCTGCGCGAGTCAGCCAAAGGCACGCTGCTGATGGTCGATGCCATCTGCTCCTGCCCGGTCCACAACAACTGCAAACATTGCGCAGCGGTGCTCCTGCAAGTGCAGGAAACCCTCGACTACCCCGCTGCCGCCAAAGACGCCGAACTCCTGGAAAAACTCCAGGCCGTCCTGGAAAACCGCAGCCCGAAAGCCCCGCCGCAAGTGCTGGTGGACAATGTGCAGCCGGTACCGCGCCTGTGGCTGGCCAGCATCGAGTTCAGCGCCTTCGAACCGCGCAACGGCCGAATGCAGCGTTACATCCAGCATCGTGCGGCGCTGTCCTTCAGCTATCTGGACGAGTACGTCTCCGGACAGAAAAACACCGATATCCTGATTCGCCAGGAAACCCAGACACTGCGGATAAAACGCCACCCGGACGTGGAACAGTCCTACCGGGAACAGTTGCGAATCCTCGGCTTCAAAGTCGCCACCCGACAAAGCAAGGCCTTGCCGGAAAGTGCCGGCGAGCTGTTCGAAATGGTCAATGACAGCGCCTGGCTGACCTTTACCCTCAATGAACTGCCGAAGTTGCGCACCCAGGGCTGGGAATTGCAGATCGACGAGGACTTCGGGTTCGACCTGACGGCGGTAGATGACTGGTACGCCACGGTCGAACAGGCTCCGGAGCGCGACTGGTTCGACCTGGAACTGGGGATCATCGTCAACGGCGAGCGCTTGAGCCTGCTGCCGATCCTGCTCAACCTGATGCGCTCCCACACCGAAATCCTCAACCCGGAACGCCTTGCCCGACGCCGCGACGACGAGTTGATCCTGGTCAACATCCCCCATCGCCCGAACTCCGAGCACGGCCCGCTGCAAGTCGCCCTGCCCTTCGGCCGCCTGAAACCGGTGCTGGCCACCCTCGGCGAGTTCTACCTGCAGGAACCCGGTGACACCACGCTGCGCCTGAGCAAGGCCGATGCCACGCGCCTGAACCCGCTGGAAGACATGCCACTGCTCTGGGAGGGTGGCGAACAGATCCGCACCTTTGCCCAGCGCCTGCGTGACATCAAGGACCACACGGCCGCCGCCCCGCAAGGCTTGAATGCGACGCTGCGTCCGTATCAGCTTGAGGGCTTGAGCTGGATGCAATCGCTGCGGCAGCTGGAAGTGGGTGGCATTCTCGCGGACGACATGGGCCTGGGCAAAACCCTGCAGACACTGGCGCACGTGCTGAGCGAGAAAAACGCCGGCCGTCTCGACCGGCCGTGCATGGTGGTGATGCCGACCAGCCTGATTCCCAACTGGCTCGACGAAGCAGCGCACTTTACGCCGCAGCTCAAGGTACTGGCGCTGTACGGTGCCAGCCGTAAAAAACACTTCGACAAGCTGGCTGACTACGACCTGATCCTGACCACCTATGCGCTGCTGCCCAAGGATGTCGAACGCCTGGCGGCGCAGCCCTTGCATATCCTGGTGCTGGATGAAGCGCAGTACATCAAGAATCCGACCAGCAAGGCCGCTCAGGCTGCCCGCGAGCTCAATGCCCGGCAGCGCCTGTGCCTGAGCGGCACACCGCTGGAAAACCATCTCGGCGAACTCTGGTCACTGTTTCACTTCCTCTTGCCCGGCTGGCTCGGTGACGTCAAAAGCTTCAACCGCGACTACCGCGTACCGATTGAAAAACGCACCAGCGAGGTCAGGCTTCAGCACCTCAACGGCCGGATCAAGCCCTTCCTGCTGCGCCGCACCAAGGAACAGGTGGCCACCGAGTTGCCGCCGAAAACCGAGATCATCCACTGGGTCGAACTCAACGAGGCCCAGCGTGACGTTTACGAAACCATGCGCCTGGCCATGGACAAGAAAGTCCGCGACGAGATCACCCGCAAAGGCGTAGCCCGCAGCCAGATCATCATTCTCGAAGCGCTGCTGAAACTGCGTCAGGTGTGCTGCGATTTGCGCCTGGTCAACGAGGCGACCCTGCCAAGCCGTGGCAGCACCTCGGGCAAACTCGACAGCCTGATGGAAATGCTCGAGGAATTGTTCGAGGAAGGTCGGCGGATCCTGCTGTTCTCGCAGTTCACTTCAATGTTGTCGCTGATTGAGGATGAGCTGAACAAGCGCGGAATTGCCTACGCCCTGCTGACCGGCCAGACCCGCGACCGCCGCACTCCGGTGAAGGAATTCCAGAGTGGCAAGCGTCAGATATTTCTGATCAGCCTGAAGGCTGGTGGCGTTGGCCTGAACCTGACTGAAGCGGACACGGTGATTCATTACGACCCGTGGTGGAACCCGGCGACTGAAAACCAGGCGACCGACCGGGCGTATCGCATTGGCCAGGAGAAGCCGGTATTTGTCTACAAGCTGATTGCGCGCGGCACGGTAGAGGAGAAGATCCAGCACCTGCAGAAGGAAAAATCCGACCTCGCGGCCGGCGTGCTGGATGGGCGCAAGGCCGGGGACTGGAAACTGCAGAGCGATGATATTGAAGCGCTGTTTGCGCCGTTGCCGGAAAATCTCGGAAAACGCTGAGATTTGTGGTGCTTGAACCGGCCCCTTCGCTGGCAAGCCAGCTCCCACAGTGACCGCGTCGAACACAAACTCTACGAACGCCACTAAACCTGTGGGAGCGAGCTTGCTCGCGATGAAGTCAACTCGATATCAAGCGGAGCTCAGCCCTTGAGCACCCGCGCCAGCGTCGATTTCACCTTGCCCATGCCGTCATGCAACGCCTGCTCGATCTCGGCCATGGTGATCACCGCCGTCGACTTGCCCGCCGCCGGGTTCACCACCAGCGCCAGACAGGCGTAATCCAGCTCCAGCTCGCGGGCCAGGGCCGCTTCCGGCATACCGGTCATGCCGACGATGTCGCAGCCGTCGCGCTCCAGCCGCGCGATTTCAGCCACCGTCTCCAGGCGCGGCCCTTGAGTGCAGGCATACACGCCATGACTGCTGTAGCCCACACCCTCCGCCGCCAGCGCCGCGATCAATTGCTGGCGCAACGGCTCGCTATAGGGGTAGCTGAAGTCGATATGGGTGACGTGTTCCAGGTCATCGGCAAAGTAGGTGTGCTCGCGACCACTGGTGTAGTCGATCAACTGATGCGGCACGCAAAAGTGCCCGGTGCCCATGGCCGCATGGATGCCGCCCACGGCATTGACGGCCAGAATGGCCTCGGCACCTGCCTGCTTCAGCGCCCAGAGATTGGCGCGATAGTTGACCTGATGCGGCGGGAAACGATGGGGATGGCCGTGACGCGCGAGGAACAGCACTTCCTTGCCGGCATACTCGCCGATTTGCACGTCGGCCGAAGGTGCACCGTAAGGCGTGTCCACCGCCAGTGACTGGCGAATGCTCAGGCCTTCGAGTTGAGTCAGGCCAGTGCCACCGATAATCGCGTAAACCGTCATAACGAACAGTCCTTAATCAATCAATTGAGCTTCTTTGAGCGCGCCGACAGCGGCCAGCCAGCGCGGATCTTGACGGTATTCGGTGCTGGCAAACGACTGGCCGCGCATCCGCGCAATGCGCCCGGAAGGCTTGACCTTCTGGCGTTGCGCAGCACTCAGGGCCAGTTCAGCGGCTGCACGATCGTTGCATACCAGACCCATGTCGCAACCGGCCGTCAGCGCCGCCTCGATACGGCTGGCGGCATCGCCGACCACGTGGGCGCCCGCCATGGACAGGTCGTCACTGAAGATCACGCCATCGAACTGCAACTCGCCGCGCAGGATGTCCTGCAACCAGCGGCGGGAGAAGCCTGCGGGCTGGGAGTCGACCTGTGGATAAATAACGTGGGCCGGCATGACCGCGGCCAGTTGCTTGCTCAATTTGGCAAACGGCACCAGGTCGTTGGCGCGGATCTCGTCGAGGCTGCGTTCGTCGTTGGGGATCGCGACGTGGGAATCAGCCTCGGCCCAGCCGTGACCCGGGAAGTGCTTGCCAGTAGCGGCCATCCCGGCGCTGTTCATGCCACGGATGAATGCACCCGCGAGCAAGGCAGCGCGCTCGGGATCACCTTCGAAAGAACGGGTGCCGACAACGGCGCTGCGCTGGTAATCGAGGTCGAGCACAGGGGCGAAACTCAGGTCCAGGCCAACGGCCAGCACTTCGGTCGCCATGATCCAGCCACACTGCTCGGCCAGGTATTCGGCGTTCGGGTTGTCGGCAATGGCGCGCATGGCGGGCAGGCGCACAAACCCCTGGCGCAGGCGCTGCACGCGGCCGCCCTCTTGATCCACCGCCAACAGCAGATCGGGGCGAATGGCGCGAATCGCTGCACTCAGCTCGCGCACTTGACGCGGATGCTCGATGTTACGGGCAAAAATGATCAGGCCGCCCACTTCGGGCTGGCGCAACAATTGGCGATCTTCAGCCGTCAGCCAGGTACCGGCGACGTCCACCATCAACGAGCCTTGCAAGCCAGCAGTCATAAAAATTCCTTGATAACAGAAAACCCTGCCCACATGAATTCGCCGCCAGGGGCAAGGCCTGGCAGATTGGCGAGTTCGATGGAAAACGGGTTCAGAACGAGAGTCGGCATGGGCGGCTAGCTTAGCGGATGTCAGCTGCCGCGCCCACCCGTGCGCGGTTAAACCTTGGCGGCAACCGGTGTCGATTTGCTGCGTGGACGCAACTGGGCAGTGGCCATGGCGGTATCGGTCACACCGGACTCGGCACGCATGCCGGCGGCCAGGAACGGCACCATCAGGCGCATGACCTGCTCGATCGAGGTGTTCACGCCGAAGTCGGTTTCGGCAATCGCGCGCAAGGCCTTGATACCGGACATGCTGAACGCTGCCGCACCCAGCATGAAGTGCACCCGCCAGAACAGTTCGATGGGCGGAATACGCGGCGCCGCTTCGTTGACCAGCATCATGTAGCGCCGGAATACCTTGCCGTACATGTCCTCCAGATAACGACGCAAGTGCCCCTGGCTCTGACTGAACGCCAGCCCCAGCAAACGCATGAAGATGGACAGGTCGTTGCCGCTGCGCGGTTGCACCACCAGGGCCTGCTCGACGAGGATTTCCAGCAACTCTTCGAGGGTCGGCTTGATATCAGGCTTGGCCTGACGCCGCTCCAGCTCTTTGTCGAGGCTGATGCAGAACGGCCCGAGGAACCGCGAGAAAACCGCCTGGATCAACGCCTTCTTTGAACCGAAGTGATAGTTCACCGCCGCCAGGTTGACACCGGCCTTGCTGGTGATCAGGCGCAACGAGGTTTCGGCGAAACCTTTTTCCGCGAACAACTGCTCGGCTGCATCAAGAATGCGTTCAACGGTTTCCGACTGGGCCATGGCTACTCCGCCTGACAAACACTTGTTTGAAACATACGTTTCAGCCTGTGCCTTGTCAAGTCTGGCAGTTCGTTTCGGGAATGGTCGGTCAGACATTTAACCACACAACGGCGAAGCTTCAATCCACTGACTGATTGACCGTCTGGCGGCGACTGAAAAATGGAGCATTGCCAAGACCGACTTACTGTATATAATCCCAGTCACTGTATAAAAAAACAGAGCAATCAATATGCTAAAGCTGACGCCACGACAAGCAGAGATTCTGGCTTTCATCAAACGCTGCCTGGAAGACAACGGATACCCCCCCACCCGTGCGGAAATCGCTCAGGAACTGGGTTTCAAGTCACCCAATGCGGCGGAAGAGCACCTCAAGGCGCTGGCCCGCAAGGGTGCCATCGAGATGACGCCTGGCGCCTCCCGTGGCATTCGCATCCCCGGCTTCGAAGCCAAGGCCGATGATTCCACCCTGCCGATCATTGGCCGGGTCGCAGCCGGTGCTCCGATTCTAGCGCAGCAACACATCGAAGAGTCCTGCAACATCAATCCTGCCTTCTTCCACCCGCGCGCCGACTACCTGCTGCGCGTCCACGGGATGAGCATGAAGGATGTCGGCATTTTCGACGGCGACCTGCTGGCCGTCCACACCACCCGCGAAGCCCGTAACGGCCAGATCGTGGTTGCACGAATCGGCGACGAAGTGACCGTCAAGCGCTTCAAGCGTGATGGCAGCAAAGTCTGGCTGATCGCCGAAAACCCCGAGTTCGCCCCTATCGAAGTGAACCTTCAAGATCAGGAACTGGTGATCGAAGGCTTGAGTGTCGGCGTGATTCGCCGCTAAAGGAGGCTCCATGCAGTTCCCACAGCCATCACCACAGCAAACCCAACTGCCGTTGTTCGAAGCGTTCATGGCACAGCCATTGGCGCCGATCCTGAAAGACGTAGTCGAGTCCCCCTGGAGCGCCGAACCTGACGTTTTCAGCGAGCTGTCACTGCGTGGTGCAGCCGGGAACTGCCTGAGCCTTCTGGCACCTATCCTCAGGGAGTTGAGCCAGGACCAGGACGCACGCTGGCTGACACTGATCGCGCCGCCCGCCAGCCTGACTCAAGCCTGGCTGCGAGATGCCGGCCTCAACCGCGAGCGCATTCTGTTGCTGCACCCCCGAGGCACCCAAAGTGCCCAGCAACTGACCTGCGAAGCCCTGCGTCTTGGGCGCAGCCATACGGTTGTCAGCTGGCTCAACCCGTTGAGCAGCCAATCCCGGCAACAGCTGATCAGCGCCGCCCGGACCGGGGACGCTCAGAGCCTGAATATTCGTTTGGGATAACTGACAGCCGGGGCGCGAGCTTCACCGCGCGAGGCTTCTCCAGGAAGAGAGAAGCCGATGTGTAGCGACATCAAGAAACCGACGGACGGGGATCAATGAAGAACCCGTGGCCCCTCGTCCTTGTCGAATTCGCCTTCAACCAGGCGACCTGCCATCTGGACTCCCACGCTCAACATCGCCTTGGCGACTTCCACGTGTTGCCCTTGCAGGAACGCTTTGGCGTCCTCGGAGAAATCCAAAGTAACCAGAGAACCCTCGTCCTCGGCCCTGCGCAGCTCGATACGGCCGTCTGGTAACTCGACAATTTCTAGAAAGGACGTTGGCATAAAGGATTGTTCTCCACGAAAGGCGGGGATTATATAGGCATCGGCCAGGCTTCGCTCGGGATCTTGACCAGATGCCACCCCAAAACTGTTTCTGTCAGCACTCGTTCAGGCCTTCGCGAAAGCGGATCGCCAATCCTTTCAGATTCTGGCGCCAGCTCTCCAGCTCTTCCCGACTCAGTTCCTCTGGCTCATCCGCTTCATCCAGATTGACCGCCTGAATCAGTGGCTGGGTCACGTCCCCTTTTGGCTTGCGGGGCGCGCGCGGCGGCTGAAACAACGCAGCATGGGCAGCCAACAACCTGGCCAGCCAGGTCTGCGGGTTATTGGCCAGTTCGACCAGCTCGGCCATTTCCGGAATGGCGATGGTTTCCAGCACTTCGCGAGTCAGCAGCAGCTCCGCACGGGGTGCATTGGCCTGAGGCAGGCGATAGAAGCCGGCGATTTCATGGCACAGGCCCAACAGCGCGCCGTACAGGTGAAACAGCGCCGATTCGCGTCCGGCCTGGATCAGCGCCAGGGAATTCATCGCCCGCCCCTCTTCAGTGCGCGCCAGTGCTTCCAGCGACAAGCCGGCGAAATAAATCTTCTGATTGGTGCGGGTATAAAGTTCGTGGGCCATGACGGCAGCCTCCACAACGAAATAATTGCTTCACGCAGGTCCTGTAGGAGCGAGCCTGCTCGCGATGGACTTGAGAGCAACGCGGGCATCCTGAAAGCCCGCGTTATCGTTGACGACCATCGCGAGCAGGCTCGCTCCTACAGGGGTCTTGCGATTCTACGCCTTCGCAGTTCCCATGCGCCTTTTGTAGGAGCGAGCCTGCTCGCGATGGACTTGAGAGCAACGCGGGCATCCTGAAGGCCCGCGTCATCGTTGACGACCATCGCGAGCAAGCTCGCTCCCACAGGGGTCTTGCGATTCTACGCCTTCGCAGCCGGGCGCTTGTCTTCAACCGTCCACTTGCCGCCGTCGTAGAACGCTTTCCAGCCAGTCGGCTTACCGTCAACTTCGGTCTGCACGTACTGTTCCTTGGTCTTGCGGCTGTAACGAATCACAGCCGGGAGGCCATCGGGATCTTTCTTCGGCGCTTCGCAGAGGAAGTGATACTTCGGATCAATCTCATCCTTGTGCGGCACGATCTCGATAACCAGCGGAGCACGCGTCTCACGGTTTTTCGGGAACTGGCTGGCCGCCAGGAACAGGCCGGATGCACCGTCGCGCAGGATATAGGTGTCGTTGACCTTTTCGCATTTCAGCTCAGGCATCTTCACCGGGTCCATCTTCGGCGGCGCCGCATCACCGCTTTTCAGCAGTTTGCGGGTGTTCTTGCAGGTCGCGTTGGTGCAGCCGAAGAACTTGCCGAAACGGCCGGTCTTGAGCTGCATCTCGCTGCCGCACTTGTCGCATTCCAGGCTCGGACCTTCATAGCCCTTGATGCGATAGGTGCCCTCTTCGATTTCGTAGCCGTCACAATCCGGGTTGTTACCGCAGATGTGTAGCTTGCGCTTCTCGTCCAGCAGGTAGGCATCCATCGCCGTGCTGCAGATCGGGCAGCGGTGCTTGCCACGCAATACCAGCGACTCCGACTCACCTTCGTCGTCCGCGGCGATTTCGTCGCCCGGCACCAGGTTGACGGTGGCCTTGCAGCGCTCTTTCGGCGGCAGGCTGTAGCCCGAGCAACCGAGGAACACACCGGTCGACGCGGTACGGATCTGCATCGGACGACCGCAGGTGGTGCACGGAATGTCTGTCATCACCGGCTGGTTGGCACGCATGCCGTTTTCCGGGCTTTCGGCTACTTCGAGCTTTTTCTTGAAGTCGCCGTAGAACTCGTCGAGTACGTTTTTCCAGTCGCGTTCGCCCTGGGCCACGTCATCGAGATGCTCTTCCATGCCGGCGGTGAAACCGTAGTCCATCAGGTTCGAGAAGCTCTCGGCCAGGCGTTCGGTGACGATGTCGCCCATCTTTTCCGAGTAGAAGCGACGGTTGTGCAACGCCACATAACCACGGTCCTGAATGGTCGAAATGATCGCTGCGTAGGTCGAAGGACGACCGATGCCGCGTTTTTCCATTTCCTTGACCAGGCTGGCTTCCGAGTAACGCGCCGGCGGCTTGGTGAAATGCTGGGTCGGATCAAGCTTGATCAGCTTCATCGCGTCGCCCTGGGCCATGTCCGGCAGTACATCGTCGTCGCCTGGCTTGGCGATTTGCGGCATGACACGGGTGTAACCGTCGAACTTCAGGATGCGGCCCTTGGCACGCAGCTCGAAGTCGCCGGCGCCCACAGTGACGGTCGTCGACAGGTATTGCGCCGGCAGCATCTGGCAAGCCAGGAACTGGCGCCAGATCAGCTCGTAGAGGCGCTCAGCGTCACGCTCCATGCCCGACAGCTTGCTTGGCTCGGTGTTGGCGTCGGAGGGACGAATCGCTTCGTGAGCCTCTTGTGCGCCTTCCTTGCTGCTGTAGACGTTCGGGGTTTCCGGCAGGTACTTCTTGCCGAACTCGCCTTCAATATAAGTACGCGCCATCGCCACGGCATCAACCGAGAGGTTGGTCGAGTCGGTACGCATGTAAGTGATGTAGCCGGCTTCGTACAGACGCTGGGCCATCATCATGGTTTTCTTCACCCCGAAGCCCAGGCGGTTGCTCGCGGCCTGCTGCAGGGTGGAGGTGATGAACGGCGCCGACGGCTTGCTGCTGGTCGGTTTGTCTTCGCGCTTGACGATGCTGTAGCTGGAAGCCTTGAGCTTTTCCAGCGCGGCCATGGCCTGGGCTTCGTTGAGCGGCTTGAAGGCTTCGCCTTTCTCGCGGGCCACGTCGAAACGCACGGTCGCGCCTTTTGCGGTGCCAAGGTCGGCGTGCACTTCCCAGTACTCTTCCGGGATGAACGCACGGATTTCACGTTCGCGCTCAACCACCAGCTTCACGGCAACCGATTGCACGCGACCGGCGGAAAGACCACGAGCGATCTTGGCCCACAGCAGCGGCGAAACCATGTAGCCCACGACGCGGTCGAGGAAACGACGGGCCTGTTGGGCGTTGACGCGGTCGATATCCAGCTCGCCCGGCCGGGAGAAGGCTTCCTGGATCGCCTTCTTGGTGATTTCGTTGAACACCACGCGCTTGTAGCGGCTGTCGTCACCACCGATGGCTTCGCGCAGGTGCCAGGCAATGGCTTCCCCCTCGCGGTCCAAGTCGGTTGCGAGATAGATGGTGTCAGCATCCTTGGCGAGCCGGCGCAGCTCTTCGATGACTTTTTCCTTGCCCGGGAGGATCTCGTACTTGGCTTTCCAGCCATGGTCCGGATCGACCCCCATGCGCGCGACCAGCTGCTTGCGCGCTTTTTCTTTAGGCGACAGTGCCGGCGCTTCACCCGCAACAGCCTTGCCGCGCTTGGCGGCCGGCTCTTTGCTGGCGCTAGCCGAACCGCTGGTGGGCAGGTCTCGGATATGGCCGATACTCGACTTCACCACGTATTCGTTGCCCAAATACTTGTTGATGGTCTTGGCCTTAGCCGGGGATTCCACAATGACCAGCGATTTGCCCATGGATCAGAAAATTCCTGAATTCGAGAAGTGAAAGGCGGTTGGCGCCTGACGCGGCACCGCTATATATAGTGGCTACAAGGTGAGGTCAAGCGCAGGGTATTGCGCGCACTCAGCTTATGGCTTGGTAAAAAGGCTTTCCTCGGCCTGCACCAAAGCAAAGCGTGGCACCTGTTCGCCGTCAACTTCGACCGACTCCAGGAACATGCTCAAGGGACGCACCCAAAAGCCGTAATCGCCATACAGGGCTTGATAGAAGACCACTTCTTCTTCGGTTTCCGAATGCCGCGCAACACTGAATACGCGGTACTGCGGACCTTTGTAATGTTGGTAGAGCCCAGGTTGTATCGGCATGCTTTGGCCCTCACTCAAATTTTTTCAAAATAAAAACAAAATAAATCCGGAAAAACAAAAACCGGGGCACTTGGCCCCGGCTTCCATCAACGAAACGCTTAAACGCGTTCGAAGACGGTGGAGATGCCTTGGCCGAGACCAATGCACATGGTGGCTACCCCGAAGGTACCGCCATTCTGCTTCATCACATTGAGCAAAGTGCCGGAGATACGCGCACCGGAGCAACCGAACGGGTGGCCCAGGGCGATCGCGCCGCCGTGCAGGTTAACCTTCTCGTTCATCTTGTCGAGCACTTTCAGATCTTTCAGCACTGGCAGGGCCTGTGCGGCGAAAGCTTCGTTGAGCTCGAAGAAGTCGATGTCGGAGATGCCAAGACCCGCACGCTTCAGTGCTTTTTGTGTGGCCGGTACTGGACCATAGCCCATGATTGCCGGATCCACACCTGCTACCGCCATCGAGCGAATCACCGCCATAGGCTGAATGCCCAGGTCCTGTGCGCGCTGCGCCGACATCACGATCATGCACGAAGCACCATCGGTGATCTGCGACGAAGTACCTGCTGTCACGGTGCCGCCCTTCGGATTGAACGCTGGCTTGAGAGCCGCCAGGCTTTCCAGGGTGGTTTCCGGACGAATGGTTTCGTCGTAGTCGAAGGTTTTCAGGAAACCGTTCTCGTCGTAGCCCTGCATCGGGATGATTTCGTCTTTGAACTTGCCTTCCACGGTCGCCTTGTGGGCGAGTTGGTGGGAGCGCATGCCGAAAGCATCTTGTTGCTCGCGGGTAATGCCGTGCATTTTGCCCAGCATTTCCGCGGTCAGGCCCATCATGCCCGAGGCTTTCGCCGCGTACAGCGACATGTGCGGGTTCGGATCGACACCGTGCATCATGCTCACGTGACCCATATGCTCGACGCCACCAACGACGAACACGTCACCATTGCCAGTCATGATCGCTTGCGCAGCAGTGTGCAAGGCGCTCATGGACGAGCCACACAGACGGCTGACGGTCTGGCCGGCCGAGGTGTGCGGGATCTGGGTCATCAGCGACGCCATGCGCGCGATGTTCCAGCCCTGCTCCAGGGTCTGGTTCACACAGCCCCAGATCACGTCTTCGACTTCGTTCGGGTCGACCTTGACGTTGCGTTCCAGCAATTTGCTGATCAGGTGCGCCGACATGTCTTCGGCGCGGGTGTTGCGGTGCATGCCGCCCTTGGAGCGGCCCATCGGAGTACGACCGAAGTCGACAATCACGACGTCTCTAGGATTCAAGCTCATAAGTTCACTCTCACTCTAGTTGGGGGCGCTTAACCGAAGAAGCTCTGGCCGTTCTTGGCCATTTCGCGCAGCTTCGCGGTCGGGTGGTACAGCGCGCCCAAATCAGCGTACTGGTCAGCCAGGGCAACGAACTCTGCCACACCGATCGAATCGATGTAACGCAGCGCACCGCCACGGAATGGAGGGAAACCAATGCCGTAGACCAGACCCATGTCGGCTTCGGCAGCGGTTTCGACGATGCCGTCTTCCAGGCAACGCACGGTTTCCAGGCACAGCGGGATCATCATCCAGTTGATGATGTCTTCGTCAGTGACTTCGCGCTGTTCAAAGACGATTGGCTTGAGCACTTCCAGCACCGAAGGATCGGCGACTTTCTTCTGCTTGCCCTTCTTGTCGGTCTCGTAGGCGTAGAAGCCCTTGCCGTTCTTCTGGCCCAGGCGCTTGGCTTCGTAGAGCACGTCGACGGCCGAGCGACGGTCGTCCTTCATGCGGTCCGGGAAGCCTTCAGCCATCACGTCACGGCCGTGGTGGCCGGTGTCGATGCCGACCACGTCCATCAGGTAGGCCGGGCCCATAGGCCAGCCGAACTTTTCCATGATCTTGTCGATACGGACGAAGTCCACACCGGCGCTGACCAGCTTGGCGAAACCGCCGAAGTACGGGAACAGTACGCGGTTGACCAGGAAGCCCGGGCAGTCGTTGACGACGATCGGGTTCTTGCCCATTTTCTTGGCGTAGGCAACGGTGGTGGCAACGGCCAGCTCGCTGGACTTCTCGCCACGGATCACTTCCACCAGCGGCATCATGTGCACCGGGTTGAAGAAGTGCATGCCGACGAAGTTTTCCGGACGCTTGAGGGCCTTGGCCAGCAAGGTGATGGAAATGGTCGAGGTGTTGGACGCGAGGATGGTGTCCTCTTTGACCTGGTCTTCAACTTCAGCCAGTACGGCCTGCTTGACCTTCGGGTTCTCGACGACTGCTTCCACCACCAGGTCCACGTGACCGAAATCACCGTAGGACAAGGTCGGACGAATGCCGTTGAGCACTTCAGCCATTTTCGCGGCGGTCATGCGGCCTTTATCAACGCGGCCAACCAGCAGTTTGGCGGCTTCGGCCAGACCCTGCTCGATGCCGTGCTCGTTGATGTCCTTCATCAGGATCGGCGTGCCTTTGGAAGCCGACTGATAGGCGATACCGCCACCCATGATGCCGGCGCCCAGTACGGCAGCCTGCTTCACGTCCTTGGCGATTTCGTCGTAGGCCTTGGCCTTTTTCTTCAGCTCCTGGTCATTCAGGAACAGACCGATCAGGCTCTGCGCGGCAGAGGTCTTGGCCAGCTTGACGAAACCTGCGGCTTCAATTTCCAGGGCCTTGTCGCGACCGAAGTTCGCGGCTTTCTGGATGGTCTTGATCGCCTCAACCGGCGCCGGGTAGTTCGGGCCAGCTTGACCTGCCACGAAACCCTTGGCGGTTTCGAAAGCCATCATTTGCTCGATAGCGTTCAGCTTCAGCTTTTCCAGCTTCGGCTGGCGCTTGGCCTTGTAGTCGAACTCGCCGGATATGGCGCGCTTGATCAGTTCCAGCGCGGCCTCTTGCAGCTTCTCTGGAGCAACCACTGCGTCGACAGCGCCAACTTTGAGCGCGTCTTCAGGACGGTTTTCCTTGCCGGCGGCAATCCACTCGATGGCGTTGTCGGCACCGATCAGACGCGGCAGACGAACGGTACCGCCGAAGCCCGGGTAGATGCCCAGCTTGACTTCCGGCAGGCCGATCTTGGCCTTGGTGGACATGACGCGGTAGTCCGCCGCCAGGCACATTTCCAGACCACCACCCAGCGCGATGCCATTGATCGCGACAACGGTCGGAACGTTGAGGTCTTCGAAATCGCTGAAAATCTTGTTGGCTTCGAGGTTGCCAGCAACAAGCTCTGCATCCGGCAGCTTGAAGTTGTCGACAAATTCGGTGATGTCGGCGCCGACGATGAACACGTCCTTGCCACTGCTGACGATCACGCCCTTGATCGAAGCATCTGCCTTGATGGTGTCTACGGCCTGACGCAGTTCGTTCAGGGTTAGACGGTTGAACTTGTTGACGGACTCACCCTTGAGGTCGAACTTCAGTTCGACGATGCCACTTTCAAGAGCCTTAACCGTGATGGCTTTACCTTCGTAAATCATCAACTGATCTCCACGATATGGAAGCTGAACAGTACACGTCGGACGCAGGCGAATGGCTTGGCAGGGACGTTGATCGTCAATGCTACGCCCATTCCCCCGGCACACCCGCCAACGCGATAGTCGGGATTCTGTAGGAGCGGTCTGAAATACAAACGCTCAATTCATACGCCCGTTTGATTTGGGTACGTCACCTTCACGGAATTTCCGGCAATTGTCAATCGCCCGAAACACGGGTTGAAACGCGACTTTCCGGTCACATCCGTACTGCGAAGACCTTAAACACGCCGAAGCATGCAGGGGCATTCATAGAATCAATTGTTAGAAAATGCGCCCTAATTCGCTGCAGCCCGTGTTTAACAAGCTACGCTGGCGGAACCAAGGGGAAATTGTGAACGCTTTTGGCGAATGCCCAGCGTAAGATCAGCCAACACCGATTTACCGGCCTGCCTGGCCAACTCCAGCCCGATGATGAATGTCGGGCTTTTTATTGCGTACAAAAAAGCGGCAATTGCGCTCCTCTGCACTCTGTAGGAGCGAGCCTGCTCGCGATGAACCTGAGAGCGCCACGGGGTGTCAGGTTTCAAGCATCATCGTTCACGTCCATCGCGAGCAGGCTCGCTCCTACAGGGGATCGGAGCTTCAGGCGAGCGCCTTGAGGGTGGCATCGATGTGCTGCAACACCTCGGCCTCGCCCTTCTCGCCCCAATACAAGGCAATCATTTGCTTGTCGGCCTCGACCTTGTAGACATTACCCGGCAATTTTTCGAAATGATTGAGCAGCGCCTGGTCTTCACAGATTTCCTGCCATTGATTGACCCAGACACCCGGTGATTTTTGCCAGTAACTCCAGCACGCCGCCTGACTGCCACGTCGCGGACGATGGTACTGGGCGCACGGGCTCGGCGGCTCCTGGCTCAGCCAGTGTGGCCACTCCTGGGGCGCCAGCTGCATGGCCAGCCCAATGCGCCGGGCCTCCATGCGCAGGGCGATGCGCCCACTCTGGGCACGCGACGGGCGCAACCATGCCAGTGGGCTGAGTACCACCAACAGGATTGACACCACTATCCACACCGTCATATCTGTACTCCCGATTCTTGATGAGCCCATTGTGTCACTTTGGAACCAATGCGCTTGAAACCAGCCATACTTACCAATATTGCAATCCTCAGGAGGAGCACCTCATGCCCTACAACCATATTCTGGTCGCTGTAGATCTGACCGAAGAGTGCGACCCTGTGATCCACCGCGCTCGCGAGCTGTCGGTGAGCAACGGCGCGAAATTGTCACTGGTGCACATTGTCGAGCCGATGGCGATGGCCTTCGGCGGCGACGTGCCGATGGACCTGTCACAACTGCAACAGCAGCAGTTCGATCAGGCCAAGGAACGCCTTGACCGCTTGATCCTCAAATATCCGGAGCTCTCCAAGGAATACAGCCACCTGACCTATGGCCAGCCACGCCAGGAAATCCACCACCTGGCCAAGGAGCAAACCTGCGACCTGATCGTGGTGGGCAGCCATGGCCGGCACGGCCTGGCACTGCTGCTCGGTTCCACCGCCAATGACGTGTTGCATGGCGCGCCTTGCGATGTGCTTGCGGTACGCCTGCAAACCAAAAGCTGACAACACCTGCCCCTGTAGGAGCGAGCCTGCTCGCGATGGTCGTCAACGATGACGCTGGAAGCCTGATGCCCCGCGGCGCTCTCAGGTTCATCGCGAGCGAGCTCGCTCCTACAGGGAACTGCGTTGCATATGAAAAGCCCGGCGTTCATCTCTGAGCGCCGGGCTTTTTATTGCAGGATCAATCAGGCATCCAGTTCGGCCCAGCGCTCGACCATCACGTCGAGTTCAGCCTGCAACTGCGCCAGCTGAGCGATCACTGCAGCCGTCTCGGCAGCCGGGCGCAGGTAGAAACTCGCGTCGGCCATTTGCGCTTCAACGGCAGCGATCTGCTGCTCCATGGCTTCGATCTCGCCGGGCAACGCTTCCAGCTCACGCTGCAATTTGTAGCTGAGCTTCTTCTTCGCCACTGGCGCTTCGACTGCCGCCGCAACCGGTGCCGGCTCGGCCTTCACCACTGCAGAGTTCAGGTCAGCCTTGCCGGACTTGCTTTCGGTTACGCCGAGCAGGCGCGGCGAGCCGCCCTGACGCAGCCAGTCCTGATAACCGCCAACGTATTCGCGCACCTTGCCTTCACCTTCGAAGACCAGGGTGCTGGTCACCACGTTGTCGAGGAATGCCCGGTCGTGACTGACCATCAATACGGTGCCGTTGAAGGTCAGCAGGACCTCTTCGAGCAATTCGAGGGTTTCGACGTCGAGGTCGTTGGTCGGTTCGTCGAGTACCAGCAGGTTGGCCGGCTTGCTGAACAGCTTGGCCAGCAACAGACGGGCACGTTCACCGCCGGACAGCGCCTTGACCGGCGTGCGGGCACGCTGCGGGCTGAACAGGAAGTCGCCGAGGTAGCTCAGCACGTGGCGGCTCTGGCCGTCGATATCGATGAAGTCGCGACCTTCGGCGACGTTGTCGATCACGGTCTTTTCCAGATCCAGCTGATGGCGCAACTGGTCGAAGTAGGCAACATCGATCCTGGTGCCCTCCTCCACCTTGCCGCTGGTTGGCTGCAAGCCGCTGAGCATCAGCTTTAGCAGCGTGGTCTTGCCGGTACCGTTGGCGCCGAGCAGACCGATACGGTCGCCGCGCTGCAGCACCATGGAGAAGTCCTTGATCAGGAACGGACCGCCCGGGTGAGCAAAGCTCACGTTATCGAGGACCATGACCTGCTTGCCGGACTTGTCGGCGGTTTCCAGCTGGATGTTGGCCTTGCCGGTCCGCTCGCGACGCTCGCTGCGCTCGACGCGCAAGGCTTTGAGCGCGCGTACGCGGCCTTCGTTACGGGTGCGGCGGGCCTTGATGCCCTGGCGAATCCACACTTCTTCCTGGGCCAGGCGCTTGTCGAACAGCGCGTTGGCGGTTTCTTCGGCCGCCAGTGCGGCTTCCTTGTGCACGAGGAAACTGGCGTAGTCGCCGTTCCAGTCGATCAGGCCACCACGATCCAGTTCGAGGATGCGGGTTGCCAGGTTCTGCAGGAAAGAACGGTCGTGCGTGATGAACAGCACGGCGCCCTGGAAATCCTTCAGCGCCTCTTCAAGCCAGGCGATGGCACCGATGTCCAGGTGGTTGGTCGGCTCGTCGAGCAGCAGCAGGTCCGGCTCGGACACCAGGGCCTGGGCCAGCAGGACGCGACGACGCCAGCCGCCGGACAACTCGGCGAGGGTCTTGTCGGCCGGCAGTTGCAGGCGACTCAGGGTGCTGTCGACCAGCGTCTGCAAGCGCCAGCCATCGCGGGCTTCGAGGTCGTGCTGGACGTGCATCAGCTTGTCCAGATCGGCATCGGTGACGATGTTCTGGCTCAGGTGGTGATACTCGGCGAGCAACGCACCGACACCGTCCAGGCCTTCGGCCACCACGTCGAACACTGTCCGCTCGTCGGCCACCGGCAATTCTTGCGGCAATTCGCCGATCTTGAGACCGGGTGCGCGCCAAACGGAGCCGTCATCGGGCTTCTGGTCGCCCTTGACGAGCTTCATCATGCTGGACTTGCCAGTGCCGTTGCGGCCGATGATGCACACCCGCTCACCACGGGCGATCTGCCAGGACACCTTGTCCAACAACGGCATAGCGCCGAAAGCAAGGGACACATCGCTGAATTTGAGCAGGGTCATGAGCTTCTCCAAAAACCGGGCGCGCATTCTACCTGACTTGAGGCTTCAGAAGGCCGGCAATTTCACTCTCGTAGCACTCTGAACGACAAATGTTGCGAACTGATGCGGGAAGACCCGCAAAGCTTTCGCCGGCTGCTGGCAAAAGGCTAAGCTACAGACAATTCAGTGCGGGCCTGACCCGCACTTGTCATGTTTTCTCTGCCTGGACGTCTCATGCGCAGTCGCCTTTTCAATCTTTTGTCGTGTTTTTTACTTTCAGCCGCAGCGCTTCAATCCGCCCAGGCGGTGGACCTGTCCACCCAACGCCAATATTACGATGAAGCCAAGCGCGCCCTGGCCAAGGGTGATACCGGCCCGTATTTCCGTTACAGCCAGGCCCTCGCCGATTATCCGCTGGAACCGTATCTGGCCTATGACGAACTGACCGCGCGCCTGAAAACCGCGAGCAACGCCGAAATCGAGAAATTCCTCGCCGAACACGGCGACCTGCCCCAGGCCAACTGGATGAAACTGCGCTGGTTGCGCTGGCTGGCGGAGCGGGGCGACTGGGCGACTTTCGTCAAGTATTACGACCCGAAAATGAACTTCACCGAACTGGACTGCCTGAATGCGCAGTACCAGATCAGCCACAACCTCAAGGCCGAAGGTTACGCCAACACCGAAAAGCTCTGGCTGACTGGCAAATCCCAGCCCGAAGCCTGCGATGCCCTGTTCGGCATGTGGGCGGCCGAAGGCCAGCTGACCGAGCAAAAACGCTGGGAACGCGCCAAACTCGCCGCCCAGGCGCGCAACTACCCGCTGGCCAACAGCCTGGTCAACGGCATGACCACCCTCGCCCCGCGCGGTCGCTTGCTGGTGGACGTCGCGCAGAAACCGGAACTGCTCAATCAGCCCTCACGCTTCACCCCGGCCGATGAAGCCATGTCCGACGTGGTCAGCCTCGGCCTGCGCCGCCTGGCTCGCCAGGACCCGGACAGGGCCATGAACCTGCTCGACGGCTACGCCAGCAGCATGCACTTCTCCCGGGATGAAAAAGTCGCAATCGCCCGGGAAATCGGCTTGACCCTCGCCAAACGTTTCGACGGCCGAGCCCTGGACGTCATGACCAAATACGATCCGGAACTGCGCGACAACACGGTTTCCGAATGGCGCCTGCGCCTGCTCCTGCGTCTGGCGCGCTGGGACGATGCCTACCAGTTGACCCGCCGCCTGCCCCAGGACCTGGCCACCACCAACCGCTGGCGCTACTGGCAGGCCCGCAGCCTGGAACTGGCGCAACCGCAGAATCCGGAAGTGCAGACGCTCTATAAAAACCTGGCCCGCGAACGCGACTTCTATGGTTTCCTCGCCGCCGATCGCTCGCAGTCACCCTATTCGCTGAACAACAAGCCGCTGGTGATGAGCCAGGCGCTGATCAACAAAGTGCGCAACACCCCCGGCATACGTCGCGCCCTGGAGTTCCACGCTCGCGGGCAAATCGTCGACGGTCGCCGCGAGTGGTACCACGTCAGCCGCCACTTCAGCCGTGACGAGATGGTTGCCCAGGCCAAACTGGCCTACGACCTGAAATGGTACTTCCCGGCCATTCGCACCATCAGCCAGGCGCAGTATTGGGACGATCTGGATATCCGCTTCCCGATGGCCCACCGCAACACGCTGGTGCGTGAAGCGAAGAATCGTGGCCTGCATCCGAGCTGGGCGTTCGCCATCACTCGCCAGGAAAGCGCCTTCATGGAAGATGCCCGCTCCGGGGTCGGCGCCTCGGGCCTGATGCAACTGATGCCCGCCACCGCCAAGGAAACCGCACGCAAGTTCAGCATTCCCTATAGCTCGCCACAGCAACTGTTCAACCCGGACAAGAACATCCAGCTCGGCGCCGCTTACCTGAGCCAGGTGCACAGCCAGTTCAACGGCAACCGCGTCCTTGCCTCCGCCGCCTACAACGCCGGCCCGGGTCGCGTGCGCCAATGGCTGCGCGGTGCCGACCACCTGAGTTTCGATGTGTGGGTAGAAAGCATCCCGTTCGACGAAACCCGCCAGTACGTGCAAAACGTGTTGTCGTACTCGGTGATCTACGGCCAGAAGCTCAACTCGCCACAGCCGATCGTGGATTGGCATGAGCGGTTTTTCGACGATCAATGACCGGTAATGCCGGTTATGTAGGAGCTGCCGCAGGCTGCGATCTTTTGATCCTGCTCTAAAAAATGCCCGCATCAAACGATGCGGGCATTTTTTTGTCAGGGGTCTTTAAGATCAAAAGATCGCAACCTGCGGCAGC
Organism: Pseudomonas sp. QLc11A; assembly: GCF_052112305.1. Classification (NCBI taxonomy): domain Bacteria; kingdom Pseudomonadati; phylum Pseudomonadota; class Gammaproteobacteria; order Pseudomonadales; family Pseudomonadaceae; genus Pseudomonas; species Pseudomonas sp. QLc11A. The sequence continues at coordinate 36,370 of NZ_JAVAJJ010000027.1, read as the reverse complement.
TCCTACAGTTCGGCGGCAATCTTGCCGTCACTGAACTGCAACGCCGCCAGCCGTGCATACAAGGCATTGCTGGCAATCAGTTCCTGGTGCGTCCCTACCGCCACCAGCTTCCCCTGATCCATCACCGCGATCCGGTCGGCGTTTTTAACCGTGGCCAGGCGATGGGCGATCACCAGAGTGGTTCGGTTCTTCATCAGGCTCGGCAGCGCCTGCTGGATCAGGTGCTCACTCTGGGCATCGAGGGCGCTGGTGGCTTCGTCGAGGAGCAGGATCGGGGCGTCCACCAGCAACGCGCGGGCGATGGCCAGGCGTTGGCGCTGGCCGCCGGACAGGCCGAGACCGCCATCCCCCAGATGAGTCTGGTAACCGCTGGGCATGGCTTCGATAAAGTCATGGGCGTAAGCGATCTTTGCCGCTTCCTGTACCTCGGCCAGCGTCGCCTGCGGATTGCCGTAGCGAATATTGTCTTCAATGCTGCCGAAAAACAGCGCCGGGGTCTGTGACACCAGGGCGAAGCAGCGGCGCAAATCCAGCGGATCGAGCTGAGTCAACGGCACGCCATCGAGCAGGATGCGCCCCTCGGCCGGGTCGTAGAAACGCAGCAGCAAGTCATACACCGTCGACTTGCCGGCCCCGGAGGGCCCCACCAGCGCCAGCGTCTCACCGGCATTGACTGTCAGGCTCAAGCCGTCGACAGCGTAACTTTCCGGCCGCGACGGGTAGGAAAAACGCACATTTTGCAGCTGCAGGTGGCCGTCGACCCGTTCCGGCAGCGTCACCGCGCCTGCGACCGGTGGCAGGATGATGTTTTCCGAACGCAGCAACTCGGCAATCCGTTCGGCTGCGCCGGCCGCCCGCTGCAATTCCCCGATCACCTCGCTCAAGGTGCCGAACGCACTGCCGACGATCAGGCTGTAGAACACGAACGCCGCCAGCTCGCCGGCGGAAATTCGCCCGGCGATGACGTCCATCCCGCCGACCCACAGCATCACCCCGACCGCGCCCAGGACCAGCACGATCACCAGGGTAATCAACCACGCCCGCTGGAAGATGCGCTTGCGTGCGGTGTTGAACGCCTCCTCCACGGTCACGGCAAACCGTTGCTCGTCCTGGACCTGATGGTTGTAGGCCTGCACGGTCTTGATCTGCCCCAGGGTTTCGGAAACATAACTGCCGATATCGGCAATCCGGTCCTGGCTCAGGCGCGAGAGGTTACGCACCCGGCGACCGAAAATCAGGATCGGCGCGATCACCAGGGGCAAGGCCACCACTACGATACTGGTGAGCTTGGGGTTGGTGATGAACAACAGGACGATCCCGCCGATCACCATCAACAGATTGCGCAGGAACAACGATAGCGAAGACCCGATGACCGATTGCAGCAGCGTGGTGTCGGCGGTCAGGCGAGACTGGATTTCGGAGCTGCGATTGTCTTCGTAAAAACCCGGGTGCAGGTAAATCAGGTGATTGAACACGTCACGCCGGATATCGGCGACGCAGCGCTCGCCGATCCACGACACCAGGTAAAACCGTACAAAGGTGCCGATCGCCAGCCCCACGACCAGCAACATGAACAGGCCAATGGACTGATTGAGCAGATGTGGCGACTGGGTCATGAACCCCTTGTCCACCAGCAGGCGGATGCCCTGCCCCATGGACAAGGTGATGCCGGCAGTGACGATCAGCGCCAGCAAGGCGCCGAAGGCCTGCCAGCGATACGGCGCAATAAAACGACTGGCCAGGCGAACAGCACGGCGGTGACGGGCAGAGAGCATCGCAAACATCCGGGACAAGACAATCATTAGGGTCAGCCTACACCGCTCAATGGGGTGGCTCGCTGCAAATCACAATGAGTCAGGTTAATTATGTCCACCAACACTAGAGGCTAGACGCTATTGGTCTAAAGTTCGGCTAGCCACGCGAAGGCATTTCTGCTGCACTGGTTCTGTTCCCCCGGAAAGATCGCAGGGAGTTGTCATAGCCCGGTCACCTGGTGGTTCTACAGTAAGCGCACAACCTGAAGAGGAGACAGGCCATGTCCTTGCAACACAGCAGCGATGACAAGATTCAAGTGATCCGCACGCAACCAGACCAGTCTCTGGGCTGCTCGATTATCGACGAGCAAGGCCGCGAAGTACCGATCACTGAAAAAATGATCCAGAAAGCTTGCAGCGAACTGGAAAAGCGATTGGTCAAACCTGCCGAACAAGAGTGATATAGCCACCGTCTTCTTGACCCGGCCCATAGTTGGCCGGGTTTTTTATGGGTGCCTGTCCGGATATTGTGGGGCGCCCTTCGCGAGCAAGCCCGCTCCCACACTGGATCTTCATGCACCACAAATCCCCTGTGGGAGCGGGCTTGCTCGCGAAGGGGCCGCCACGGTCTATCAGATTGCCGCCGCCCCCAACGCCGCCACAATCCGCCGCAACTCAGGCGCATCCCCCTCGATCCGCACCTGCAAGCCGTCGATCTCACGGCGCGAAGGATAATTCTTGCGCAGCATATCGAATGCCGCGCGCTGCTCGCTGACACTGCCGACCAGGCTGCGACGGAAATCCGCATCGTCACGACGCGGGTCATACACGCCACGGCACAGCATCGCCAAGGCCCAGGCCGGGTCGCTTTGCGCATTCAGGGTGACGTGCGACAACCAGGGTGCCGGCAGCAAATCCCTCAGGCTGACGCGGGCCGGTTGCCCGAGGAAATCGCAATAGGCCTGATAGATCTGCGCGGTCCCCCGCTGCTTGCCGTCGAGGCTGTAACCGGCAATGTGCGGCGTTGCCAGCACGCACAGCTCGGCCAGCGCCACGTCGACTTCAGGCTCGCCTTCCCAGACATCGAGCACTGCTTGCAGGTCTTCACGCTCCAACAGCACATCGCGCAGTGCCGCGTTGTTGACCACCGGTCCGCGGCTGGCATTGATCAGCCAGGTACCGGGTCTGAGCTGGTTGAGGCGTTTTTCATCGAACAGATGCCAGGTCGATTGAGGCCCCTGCTTGGTCAGCGGCGTGTGCAGGCTGATGACGTCGCACTCTTCGATGATCTGCTCGAGGCTGACGTAGTCACCGCCTTCGTTCGCCTGCCGTGGTGGATCGCACACCAGCACCTTCCAGCCCAGGCCCTGCAGGACCTTGACCAGTCGGCCGCCCACCTCTCCGGCGCCGACCACGCCGTAGGTACGCCGGGTCAGGTCGGCCCCTTCGATTTCGGCCAGGGTCAGCAAGCTGCCGAGCACATAGTCGACCACGCCGCGGGCATTGCAGCCCGGTGCGCTGGACCAGGTGATGCCGGCCTGCTGAAAGTAATCCAGGTCCAGATGATCGGTGCCGATGGTGCACGTACCGACAAAGCGCACCTTGCTGCCTTCGAGCAGCGCGCGGTTGACGTTGGTCACCGAACGCACCAACAGCACATCGGCCTGCTCGACCGTGGCACGGTCGATGGCGCGACCCGGCACCCGGCGGATTTCACCGAAGCCTTCAAAGAAGGCATCGAGCAGGGGGATATTTTCGTCGGCAACAATCAGCATGGCAGGCTCCTTTTGGCGGATCGGCAGTGTAGGCGTAGATGACCATTGTGAGCCAGTAAGCATTGCGCGCCCTTGTGGCGAGGGGGCTTGCCCCCGTTCGGCTGCGAAGCAGTCGCGAATTCAGTCTGCATGGTGTACCTGAAAGAATATTGAAGATGATTTGGGGCCGCTTCGCAGCCCAACGGGGGCAAGCCCCCTCGCCACAGAGATCGGGTTCCTGTTTTGATTACAAATCCATAACACGGGCCTTTTCCTGACTGCCGCGTCAACGCGTAGAATGCGCGGCTGTGCATCAAAACCTCTTGGACGTTTCGCTATTGAATCCTGTTATTGAAAGTACCGTCGCCACTGCGCCTTCGCGGACGCCCCCCGTTCGCCTGGAACTCAAGGGCCTGCTCGGCCTGGCCCTGCCCATCATGATCGCGCAACTGGCTACCACGGCCATGGGCTTCGTCGATGCGGTGATGGCCGGTCGCGTCAGCCCGCGAGACCTGGCTTCGGTGGCCCTGGGCAACTCGATCTGGATTCCGGTCTACCTGTTGATGTCCGGCGTTCTGCTGGCAACCACACCCAAGGTCGCGCAACGCTTTGGCGCCGCGCAGTTCGACGAAATCGGCCCACTGGTACGCCAGGCGCTGTGGCTGGCATTGTGTGTCGGCTTGATCGGCAGCGGCCTGCTGCTTTGCGCCGAGCCGATCCTGCACTGGATGAAAGTCGATCCGCAATTGATCGAGCCGAGCATGGGTTACCTGCACGGGATCGCTTTCGGGTTTCCCGGCATGGCGTTCTATTACGTATTGCGCTGCTACAGCGATGGCATGGGGCGTACCCGCCCGAGCATGGTCATCGGCTTGTGCGGCCTGCTGCTGAACATCCCGCTGAACTATGCGTTGATCTACGGCCATTTCGGCGCACCGGCCCTGGGCGGCGTCGGTTGCGGCTGGGCCAGCGGCATCGTGATGTGGTTCATGGCGTTGAGCATGGCCGGCTGGACCTTCTGGGCCCCCTTCTATGCCCGCACCCGGGTACTGGTGCGCTTCGACCGCCCGCAATGGGCCGTGATCAAGCGCCTGGTCGGCATTGGCCTGCCGATTGGCATCGCCGTCTTCGCCGAGTCCAGCATCTTCGCAGTTATCGCGCTGTTGATCGGCAGTCTCGGCTCGACCGTGGTGGCCGGGCATCAGATCGCCCTCAATATCAGCTCGTTGCTGTTCATGATTCCTTATTCGCTGGGCATGGCGGTGACCGTGCGCGTCGGTCAGGCTCTGGGGGCCGGCAATCCCTGGCAGGCGCGCTTCGCGGCGAAGGTCGGGCTCGGCGCGGCACTGGTGTTCGCGGCGTTCTCGGCGAGCCTGATCCTGCTCCTGCGCGAACCTATCGCCTCGATCTACACGCCTGACAAGGCCGTGATCCAGATTGCGTCGATGTTGATTGTCTATGCTGCGCTGTACCAGTTTTCCGATGCCATCCAGGTGATTTGCGCGGGCGCGTTGCGTGGCTACCAGGACACCCGGGCAACCATGATCCTGACCTTGTTCGCCTATTGGGGCATCGGTCTGCCGGTCGGCTACGTGTTGGGACTGACCGACTGGTTCGGTCCGGCCAGCGGCCCGAGCGGGCTGTGGGAAGGGTTGATTGCCGGCTTGAGTTGTGCGGCGCTGATGTTGTCGATCCGCCTGACGCTCAGTGCGCGCAAACGGATTCGTAACAGCCGCTCGGCCGGCTGATTGCACAAACAAAAAGACCTGCGTTTGCAGGTCTTTTTTTGGAGGTGTCGTCAGCCTGACTTCTTGCGAATCCAGTAGAGGTAGGTGCCCTCCTCCTCGTGCTGCGCCACCAGTTCGTGGTCGAGAAACACACAGAACTTGGGAATGTCACGACGGGTCGACGGGTCGGTGGCGATGACCTTGAGCAGGCCGCCGGGCACCAGGTCACGGATGTGCTGGTGCAGCATCATCACCGGCTCGGGGCAGTTGAGGCCAGTGGCATCGAGGGTGCCGTCTACCGGCGTATCAAGCATTTCACTCATGATTCACTCCTGAAACTGGCCGGCATTGTCGCGCATTGCCGGGTGTAACGTCATCTGTGGCATAACGCCGTACCCTTGTAGGAGCGAGCTTGCTCGCGATGATCGTTAACGATAACGCTGGATGCCTGACACCCCAATGCGCTCTCAAGTCCATCGCGAGCAGGCTCGCTCCTACAGGGGGGTTGCGGTGCTTCAGCGGGACTTGGGTTTCTTCACGTCCAGCCGGCGCAAATGGCAAGTCACTTCCTCGCGGTCGTGGTACAGCTGCTTGCAGCCGATCTCGACCTTGATGCCCCGCGCCTTGAAACCATCGGCAATGCGCTCGAGCAGACGCTTCACCTCGGCATAGCGCTGTTTCATCGGCAGCTTGAGGTTGACCACTGCCTCGCGGCAATGGCCGTCACCGATCCACTCTTCCAGCATCGCCGCATTGCGCGCCGGCTTCTCGACGATGTCGCAGACCATCCAGTCCACCGGCTGCTTGGGTTTGAAGGTGAAACCGTCGGCCATCAGGTGTTGCACCAGCCCCGTGTCCATCAGGCTTTCGGCCATCGGGCCGTTGTCGATGGCGGTCACCAGCATGCCGCGGTTGACCAACTGCCAGGTCCAGCCACCCGGAGCGGCACCGAGGTCGACGCCAGTCATGTCGCTGTGCAGGCGCTCGTCCCACTGGTCGCGCGGGATGAAGTGGTGCCAGGCCTCTTCCAGCTTCAGGGTCGAGCGGCTCGGCGCCTCCCGAGGAAACTTCAAGCGGGGAATGCCCATCGGCCACATCGCCGAGTTGTTCGACTCGGCCAGCCCCATGAACACCTCACGGCCGCTTTTGAAGGTCAGCAACAGCCGCGGCTTGTGAGCGTCTTCCACCAGTTTGCCGGCGGCCATCAGCGCCTTGCGCAGGTGCACTTCGAACTTTTTGCAGAAGTTCGACAGTTCCTTGCCATCATTGGTGTCGACCATTTCCAGCCACAGGCTGCCGCACAGCGGAAAGTCCGCCATATGGGCGAGGATCACGCTGATGCGGTCGGTTTCCGGCAGATCGATGAAAATCCCCCGGGCCCACTGGCGCGGGAAGATCAGCTCGGCGAAACGCTGCCCGCGCATCAGGCGCTCGGCGCCGTCTTCTTCGGTGCAGACGAATTCGGCGCAAGCGGTGGCGGCTTTGGCCTTGGCGTAGCCGGCCACGTTCAAGCGCGCGGCGAGGTCGGAAATCTCGGAACAGACTTCACCTTCGAAGCCCGGCCGGCAATGCATGAATAGGGTGTTCATTCTTACTCCTGGACCCTGTAGGAGCGAGCGTGCTCGCGATGGACTCAAGGACGGCGCATTTATTCAGGAAACACGCGTTATCGTTAACGTCCATCGCGAGCAGGCTCGCTCCCACAAAGAGAGACCGCTTGCGTTGAAGCAAAGCCTGTCACGAAAACCGGCGCATGATAGCCGAGATCGGAACCTGGGTCTGTCCATAGAGTCCAGTTATTAGCCAGCTACCGAAAACAGGGCTAGGTTTAAGGCTCTGTCCGTCCCCTCAGTCCGTAGCCGTGCGGACTTCAAGGAGTGATCGCAATGCCGTCCCTCGATAGCCTGAATACGTTGAAAACCCTGCAGGTCGGCAACAAGACCTACCACTACTTCAGCCTGCCCGACGCCGCCAGGAGCCTGGGCGAGCTGGACAAGTTGCCGATGTCGTTGAAAGTCCTGCTGGAAAACCTGCTGCGCTGGGAGGACGAGAAAACCGTCACCGGCGCCGACCTCAAGGCACTGGCCGCGTGGCTCAAGGAGCGCCGCTCCGACCGGGAAATCCAGTACCGCCCGGCGCGGGTGCTGATGCAGGACTTCACCGGCGTTCCCGCCGTGGTCGACCTGGCCGCCATGCGCGCGGCGATGGCCAGGGCCGGCGGCGATCCACAGCGCATCAACCCGCTGTCGCCGGTGGACCTGGTGATCGACCACTCGGTGATGGTCGACAAGTTCGCCAGCAGCAGCGCCTTCGAGCAGAACGTCGACATTGAAATGCAGCGCAATGGCGAGCGTTATGCGTTCCTGCGCTGGGGCCAGAGCGCCTTCGACAACTTCAGTGTGGTGCCGCCGGGCACCGGGATCTGCCACCAGGTGAATCTTGAATACCTCGGTCGCACGGTCTGGACCAAGGACGAGGACGGCCGCACCTACGCCTTCCCCGACACCCTGGTCGGCACCGACTCCCACACCACCATGATCAACGGCCTCGGCGTGCTCGGCTGGGGCGTCGGCGGTATCGAGGCAGAAGCGGCGATGCTCGGGCAACCGGTGTCGATGCTGATTCCCGAAGTCATCGGCTTCAAACTCACCGGCAAGCTCAGGGAAGGCATCACCGCCACCGACCTGGTGCTGACCGTCACCCAGATGCTGCGCAAGAAAGGCGTGGTGGGCAAATTCGTCGAATTCTACGGCGACGGCCTTGCCGAACTGCCGCTGGCCGACCGGGCGACCATCGCCAACATGGCGCCGGAATACGGCGCCACCTGCGGTTTCTTCCCGGTGGACGACGTCACGCTGGAGTACCTGCGCCTGTCCGGCCGCCCCCTTGAAACAGTGCAATTGGTCGAGGCCTACAGCAAGGCCCAGGGCCTGTGGCGCCTGCCCGGCCAGGAGCCGGTGTTCACCGACACCCTGGCGCTGGACATGGGCAGCGTCGAAGCCAGCCTCGCGGGACCAAAACGTCCGCAGGACCGAGTGTCGCTGCCGAATGTCGCGCAAGCCTTCAGCGACTTCGTCGACCTGCAATTCAAACCCACCAGCAAGGAAGAGGGTCGCCTCGAAAGTGAAGGCGGTGGTGGCGTCGCCGTCGGAAATGCCGATATGGCCGGTGAAGCGGATTACGATTACGAAGGCCAGACCTATCGCCTGAAAAACGGCGCCGTGGTCATCGCCGCCATCACCTCCTGCACCAACACCTCCAACCCGAGCGTGATGATGGCGGCCGGGCTGGTGGCGAAGAAGGCCGTGGAAAAAGGCCTGAAACGCAAACCCTGGGTGAAGAGCTCGCTAGCCCCCGGTTCGAAGGTGGTCACCGACTACTACAAGGCGGCCGGCCTGACCCGCTACCTCGATGAATTGGGCTTTGCCCTGGTCGGCTACGGCTGCACCACCTGCATCGGCAACTCCGGGCCGCTGCCGGAACCCATCGAGAAAGCCATCCAGCAAGCCGACCTCACCGTGGCATCGGTACTCTCGGGCAATCGCAACTTCGAAGGCCGGGTGCATCCCCTGGTGAAAACCAACTGGCTGGCCTCCCCGCCACTGGTGGTCGCCTATGCGTTGGCAGGTACGGTACGCACCGACCTCAGCCGCGAACCGCTGGGCGAAGACAAGGACGGTAAACCGGTATACCTGCGGGACATCTGGCCGAGCAGCAAAGAAATCGCCGACGCGGTGAGCCAGGTCAACACCGCCATGTTCCACAAGGAATACGCCGAAGTGTTTGCCGGAGACGAACAATGGCAGGCGATCGAGGTGCCGCAAGCGGCGACCTATGTCTGGCAGGACGACTCGACCTACATCCAGCACCCGCCCTTCTTCGACGACATCGGCGGCCCGCCGCCCGTGGTCAAGGATGTCAGCGCAGCGAACATTCTCGCCCTGCTCGGCGACTCGGTGACCACTGATCACATCTCCCCCGCCGGCAACATCAAGGCGGAAAGCCCGGCAGGGCAGTACCTGCGCGACAAAGGCGTGGAACCGCGGGACTTCAACTCCTACGGTTCGCGGCGTGGCAACCATGAAGTGATGATGCGCGGCACCTTCGCCAACATCCGCATACGCAACGAAATGCTCGGCGGCGAGGAAGGCGGCAACACCCGCTACATTCCCACCGGGGAAAAAATGCCGATCTACGACGCCGCCATGCGCTATCAGGCATCGGGCACCCCGCTGGTGGTGATTGCCGGCCAGGAGTACGGCACCGGATCGAGCCGCGACTGGGCGGCCAAAGGCACCAATCTGCTGGGGGTCAAAGCGGTCATCGCCGAAAGCTTCGAACGCATCCACCGCTCCAACCTGGTCGGCATGGGCGTGCTGCCGTTGCAGTTCAAACTGGATCAGAACCGCAAGAGCCTGAACCTCAACGGCAGTGAAACCCTGGACATCCTCGGCTTGACGGGTGTCGAGCTGACACCGCGGATGAACCTGACACTGGTCATCACCCGCGAAGACGGCAGCCGCGAGAAAATCGAGGTGCTGTGCCGCATCGATACGCTCAATGAGGTGGAGTACTTCAAGTCCGGAGGGATTCTGCATTACGTGTTGCGGCAGCTGATTGCGTCGTAACTGACGAGCAATACACAGACACACACCGCCTTCGGGCGGTGTTTTTATATATGTCGCCTACATCCCTATAATCGCGCGCCACCTGAAAGGGTATCGCCCCGAATATTGTGTCCGACACACAACCTGTGGGAGCAAGCTTGCTCGCGATCGGCCGATACATTCAGCAACAATGTTGCCTGACACTCCGTCATCGCGAGCAAGCTCGCTCCCACAGGGGATTCGGGGTGCACAGCGAAATCCCGACACAAGGACTTCAGATGATTGCCCTGCCATGGACGTTTCTGGCCCTGCTCACCCTCGGCTACGGATTGGCGCTGAGTTATGGTCACCTCGATTGGCGGGCGGCAATCTCGGTGATGCTGCTGTTGACCGCAGGCTTCACCGCTCGCCAGCACGTGATTCCTGGTCTACGCATCCTCGGCCACGGCCTGTTCATCGTCCTGGCGCTGGCCCTGGCATTGCACTGGCTACCGGGCTTCCATAACGGTCGCGGCATTGCGCTGCAGCGTTTCAGCGAAAACGCCATCCCGTTTTCCATGTTCCTGAACCTGGACAAACCCCTGATCGGCTTCTGGCTGCTGTTGGCCTGCCCATGGATTGTCGGTCGTTGCCCGTTGCGCTCCTTTCTATATGCCACCGCACTGGCACTGACCTTGAGCGCCGTGCTGGCACTGGGCGGCGCGCTGCTGATGGGCGTCATCGCCTGGGCGCCGAAATGGCCGGACCAGGGCTGGCTATGGATGGTCAACAACCTGCTGCTGGTAACCCTGGTCGAGGAAGCGTTGTTTCGCGGCTATATCCAGGGCGGCCTGAGCCGGATCATGAAAAACCTGCCCCGGGGTGAAAACCTCGCCCTGCTGCTGGCGTCTCTGATTTTCGGCCTGGCCCACGCGGGGGCCGGCTGGCAATGGGTGGTACTGGCGAGTCTGGCCGGGATCGGTTACGGCGTCGCCTACCGTTTCGGTGGATTGGGCGCTGCCATCCTCAGCCACTTCGGCTTGAACCTGATGCACTTCGCACTGTTCACCTACCCGATGGCGGGATAGTCCTGCTTGCAAGGTAAACGCCCGAGAAGAAGGCCAACTATTACCAAGTGATGACATCAGCCGCCCCTAAACATCAGTGGAATTATAGGAACTGTGACCCTCGGACTCTGGGTGCGCGCATCGTCAGCTACCGCACCACTGCGCCTCTGAACACCAATCATCTGCACATCCTTAAAGTACCCTTGGCCGCCCACTGCAGCATGATCACCAAGATTTCGCAGGCTCAACTCCTCGCTCGCGACGATCCATAAACCGATTGAACAATCGAGTTTGGATTACAACGCCCCAGTCCTGACCGAGACCGAAAACGAACTTCGCGCCACTTACATCCATAACAACGCATCCAAGCATTCGCAAAAAACAGCGCTCATCACATTTGCAGATGACTACGTCTTTGTGGCTATGCAAACACCGCCGGCCACCGTAGCAGCTCTTGCAGGGATCGCGGGTGTCGAACTAGTCCACACTGTCGCGGACCACTACTACGGCAGCCCGACGAAAGTTCGGGTCAAGCGTCACCCTTACTGCAACAGCTTGACGGTTCAGAAAACTCTGGAAGCACTCGCCAGTACTGGTGCGTTTGAAATGTCCGACGCCTCGGTGCACGACCTCATCTCAGGCGCGAATGCTGTGTTCATAATAAACTCCGGCGTTGGCGTGGAAGCGTTGCTGCACGGCCGTCCGGTTGTCGTGACCGGTGAATGCGATTACTCTTAAGCCGTCGCGCAGCGATGCCGAACTAAAAAAATGCCTAAACAACGAATTCGTTTTCGATCAACAGCGCACCCGGAAGCTTTTGCACTATTACGTAAACTCTTACTCAATGACCGCAAATGACCGAGTCCGATTGAAAGCAAGCTTGTCTGTTGGTTCAATGGCTGATATGACAATTACCGTTCAGCCCAATCCATCCCCTAAACCGCGGTAACTGATGCCGGACCGCAATAAAGGCGACCGACATCAACACCAAGTCCTCCCCTCATCATATTCAAGTGAACTATTATCGTGATTAAAATCACCCCGACTATCGAATGCTCCAACAACTCACCCTTCGTGCTCTTCGGCGGAATCAACGTACTTGAATCCATGGATCTGGCGCTGATTGCTTGCGCCGAATACGTGCGCGTTACGGAAAAGCTGGGCATTCCTTACGTGTTCAAAGCCAGCTTTGATAAGGCAAACCGTTCGTCCATCCACTCTTATCGCGGCCCTGGCATGGAAGAGGGCCTACGTATATTCGAAGCTGTGAAGGCTGAGTTCGGCGTACCGGTGATTACAGATGTGCACGAGATTTACCAGGCTGCGCCAGTCGCAGAAGTCGTCGACGTTCTGCAGCTGCCTGCATTTCTAGCACGGCAGACCGACTTGGTCATGGCACTAGCGAATACGGGCAAACCGATCAACATCAAAAAGCCACAATTCCTGAGCCCATCGCAGATGCAGAACATCATGCACAAGTTCAAGGAAGCCGGTAACAATCAGTTGATCCTCTGTGACCGCGGCACTTGCCTGGGTTATGACAACTTGGTGGTGGACATGCTGGGCTTCGGCGTGATGAAGCGCACCTGCGAGAACTTGCCGATCATTTTCGACGTGACCCACGCGCTCCAGCAACGCGATCCATCGGGAGCAGCATCCGGTGGTCGTCGCGAACAAGTGGTTGAACTGGCACGTGCCGGCATGGGCGTGGGACTGGCGGGACTGTTTCTGGAAGCGCATCCGAACCCGAATGAGGCCAAATGTGACGGCCCGAGCGCGCTGCCGCTGGATCAGCTGGAACCCTTCCTGACTCAGATCAAAGCATTGGACGATCTTGTCAAGTCGTTCAAACCATTGAACATTGCCTGAAGCAACGTTTTTTGATGAAAGGATTCCGAACATGACAAGTACAGATCAACGGGTCGCAATAGTCATTCCGTCACGCTATGCCTCAACACGTCTGCCCGGCAAACCGCTCGCCGATATCGCGGGCAAACCCATGGTGCAGCACGTATATGAACGGGCCCTGCAAGTTACTCATGCTCAAGTTGTCGTGGTTGCTACCGACGACGAGCGCGTCGCGGAGGCGGTTCGAACGTTTGGGGGGGTTTGCGTAATGACCTCACCAGATCATCCGTCCGGAACCGACCGTCTGGCCGAAGTCATGGCGCAGGTCGAGGCGGACATCTACATCAACCTACAAGGTGATGAGCCACTGGTGCGCCCGGCCGACATCGATACCCTCGCCGCCGGCATGCTTGCTGATAAACAAGTACAAGTCGGTACGTTGTGTCACCCGATCGAAGCTCACGAAGCTGGCACACCGAATACGGTGAAAGTGGTACTGGCCAACAATGGCAACGCGCTGTACTTCAGTCGTTCTCCGATCCCGTACCCAAGGGACGGCAAAGTTGCCGAATACCTCAAACATGTGGGGGTGTATGGATTTCGTCGCGACGTCCTGGCCGACTTCAGCAGCCTGCCGGAACCGATGCTCGAGCACGCAGAAAAACTTGAACAATTGCGACTGATGGCTGCTGGATACTGCATTCGAGCATATCGGGTAGAACCGACCGGCCCGGGTGTAGACACGCCGGAGTGCCTGGAAAGGGTGCGAGCATTGATGAGTGGCCTACCCCTTGCGGCGTTGCCTACGCTGGACGATGTTCGTTTGGTGATTACTGACGTGGATGGTGTGCTGACCGACGGCGGCATCTATTACGACGCAACTGGCGAGTGCCTGAAGCGCTTCCACGTCCGCGATGGAATGGGCATGCGCCTACTTGAAGAAAATGGTGTGCGGGTGGCGGTGCTGTCAGGCCGCGATTCGGCGACGCTACGCAATCGCGTGGCGGATTTGGGCATAACGCTCTGCCAATTCGGCGTGAAGGATAAGCAGGCCGCCTGCCATCAACTGATGGCCGAAGCCGGCGTCAGTGCTGCACAAACGGCATGCATCGGCGACGACTGCATCGATCTGCCGGCCTTTGCAGCATGCGCTTTGTCCTTCGCGGTGGCAGATGCACCGGTTTACGTAAAAGCAGCTGCGACGCATGTGTTGATAGCTGCGGGCGGTACCGGAGCATTTCGCGAAGTTGCAGACAGTATACTAATTGCTCAAGGTAAAGGTGCCGTACTAGCCACAGCAACAGGTTATAGGCAAGTCATGGCGAAGATGGCGCAGTGAGCCTCTTGCCTCGGTCGTGATGGATGGTACGAAGGCCAGCGCGGGGTCACGTTATCATTCATCGTGAACAAGCTTACTCGTATATTTAGGCTTGAATTGGTGGGGTGATCACGCCTGTTTCGCCCTCACCTTTCTTTAGCTCGACCTCCGGTACCTGGATAGTTGTCGCTTCGCCAATTTCTCCTAAAAAAGCATATCGGGGGCAGGAAGCGACTGGTCGTGCCGTATCATTCATATGAACGCGGAGCCGCATTGCTCAAGATGCTGCGTCCTCCACTGAGTCTGATGATGACCGAGGTTTCTTGACGCGAAGGGGTCAGCGAAATGCCTTTGTCCAACTTGCAAGCAGTTCAGTTCTGAACGAAATGCAGTGCCCGAAAACAAGCCACTGACCGAGAACTGATCAACCGAAACTAAGTTTTCTGTCGTCCTTTTAGCGGCCGGCTTGTCCGAGATCGACCTAGTCGAGTACTGCCGGCGCAAAGGCCTTTACCCGTGCTATCACTGCTTGGCAACGCCACGCACTTTGACTTGAATCTGCTGCACTTCGGCCTGCTCACCCATCCGATGCCGGCATAGTAATGCCACCAGCAATGGCAAACGCCCGTATGATAGAAAGTAACAGCCGAGCCTTGACCCTCCCCCCTTACGCCACTAAAGTGCACACTTTTGAAATGGCCCCGGCGGCAGTAATGCACCGGAGAAAGCCGTACTGTTGCGTTGGAAAGGAAGCCCACCCCCCTCCTCCTGCTGCCTGTGCGGTCATCACACACGATTTCGCAACCTGCGCAGCCCCTATGTTCAATAAAATCCTGGTCGTATGCATCGGCAACATCTGCCGCAGCCCCACCGTCGAAGCCCTGCTTAAAAGCAAGCTGGCCAATCGCGGCATCGACGTCAGTTCTGCGGGCCTCGGCGCCCTTGTGGACAAACCCATGGACAAGACCGCGCTGGAAGTACTGCGCGAACATGGTGGCGATCTCCCGGACCACAAAGGCCGCCAACTAACTCGAGAAATGCTGCAACAGGCGGATATAGTCCTGACCATGGAACAACGTCACGTGGAGAGCATTGCGCGAATGGCTCCGGAAGTCCGCGGCAAGACGTTTCTACTAGGCAAGTGGCAGAACAACCGGGAAATCCCCGACCCCTACCGTCAGCAGAAAGTCGCTTTCGATCACGTCTACCTACTGATGACGCAAGGCGTCGACAGCTGGTCGCAAAAACTATAATCACCTCTTGCAAAAGTACCCCGCATGCAAAGCCCAAACAGCCTCCCCATCCAGGAACACCGCGACGACGATGACGACATCGATCTGCTCGCACTCTTCGGCACCTTGATCGATAGCAAGTGGATCATTGTTGGCATCACAGCGTTCTTTTGCGCGGTGGGTGTTGCGTATGCCGTGTTGTCGACGCCGATTTACCAGGCGAATGCGCTGGTGCAGGTTGAAGAGAAAAAAGGCGGCATGGCTGCGCTGGGCGGCATGGCGGAAATGAGCGAGATGTTCGGCGGCACCTCTCCGGCGGTGACCGAGATTGAGCTGCTCAAATCCCGCGCGGTTCTGGGCAAGGCTGTGGAGAACCTGAAGCTCGATATTATTGTTGAGCCGAACTACTTCCCGCTGATTGGCCGTTTTCTGAGCCGGCGCTTTGAGCCGGTGAGTGAAAACCAGGTGGCCTCACCTTCACTCGGCTTGGACAGCTTCACTTGGGGTGGAGAAAAACTCGATATCTTCCAACTGGAAGTGCCGGATGCTTACCTGGGCAAGGAGCTGACACTTCGCGCAGAAGGCAATGGCGCCCTCACCCTCCTGAATGACGATGACGAAGTCCTCCTCCATGGTCAGGCGGGTGAGAAACTTGAGCAAAATGGCTTCAAATTACAAGTTGCCACCCTGAACGCCAATGCTGGTGCACTGTTCACTGTTACCAAACAGCGTCGTCTCAACACTATTCTGCAATACCAGGAAGATGTGTCGGCCGCAGAACGTGGCAAGGAATCTGGCATCATCGCGCTGTCGCTGGAAAACGAAGATCCCGATCTGGCCAACAAGGTGCTGGATGAGATCAACCGCCTCTACGTACTGCAGAACGTCCAGCGTAACTCCGCCGAAGCCGCACAAAGCCTGGAGTTTCTACGCACCCAGTTGCCGGATGTACGCAAGCAACTTGAGAAGGCCGAAGGTCAGTTGAATGCCTACCAGAGCAGTGCTCGCTCCGTAGACATCACTATCGAAACCAAAGCTGTACTCGATCAGATCGTAGCCCTGGAAACCCTGATTTCCGAGCTGAAGCTCAAGCAAGCTGAAATGGAACACCGCTTCACCCGCGAACATCCGTCATACCAGGCACTGATGACCCAAATGGGTCAGCTGGATCAGCAGAAACGCGGACTGGAAAAGAAGGTCAAGAACCTGCCAGAAACCCAGCAGGAATTACTGCGCCTGACTCGTGACATGCAAGTCACCACCGACATCTACACGCAGTTGCTGAACAAAACCCAGGAGCTGGATATTGTCCGAGCCGGTACGGTAGGTAACGTCCGCGTGATCGACTCGGCGGATGCGAACATCGAAAAACCGGTCAAACCGAAAAAAGCGCTGATCGTTTTGATTGCAACGCTGCTCGGCGGCTTTATTGCGGTGGCCTACGTATTGGTGCGCAAAGCCATGAATCGTGGCGTCGAAGACCCGGAGGTCATCGAACAACTCGGCATCCCGGTTTACGCGTCGATCCCTCTCAGCAAGGGCCAATCCCAGATTGAAGGTACGTTGAAAGGCAACAACCGCGTCTCTACCGGCTCACTGTTGCTCGCCGTCAACAACCCGGCCGACCTCGCTGTTGAATCGTTGCGCAGCCTGCGTACCAGCCTGCACTTCGCAACTCTTGAAGCGAAGAACAACATCCTGATGATTTCCGGCCCAAGCCCGGCCGTGGGTAAATCCTTCGTATCGTGCAACCTGGCCGCGATCATTGCCCAGACCGGGCAAAAGGTACTGCTGGTCGACGCCGACATGCGTAAAGGCTACCTGAACAAAATGTTCCGCATGGACGTGAGCAACGGTTTGTCCGACCTCCTCGCCGGCAAGATTGATCTGAACAAGGCAACCCACTCCACCGAAGTGGACAACCTGCACGTCATCACCCGCGGTCAGATCCCACCCAACCCGTCGGAATTGCTGATGCACAGCAACTTCACCCGGTTCCTGGAGCAAGTCAGCAGCCAGTACGACCTGGTGATCATCGACACCCCGCCAATCCTCGCCGTAACCGATGCCGCCCTGGTGGGCCGCCAGTCCGGCACGAACCTGATCGTGACCCGTTTTGGCGTCAACGCCGCCAAGGAAATTGCCGTAACCAAACGTCGCTTCGAACAGAACGGTATCGTGGTCAAGGGTGCGATCTTCAACGCCGTGGAACGCAAGGCTTCAGCCTACGGCTACGGCAGCTACAGCTATTATCAATACGAATACGCCTCGGACAAAAAGTGACATCGGACATCAGGGCAGCGCCGCTGCCCTGATTCACCCATGAGAGCCCTCAGCATGCCTCGCCCGCACCCGCCCCCACGCTGGTACCTGATCCAGTGCAAACCCCGGCAAGATGCCCGCGCCGAGGAAAACCTGACTCGCCAGAGCTTCACCTGCTACCGACCTACACAACAGGTCGAACGCATTCAACGCGGTCGCCGCAGCACCTCGGTAGAGTCTCTCTTCCCCGGCTACCTGTTTATCCAGCTCGACCAGCTCAACGACAACTGGCACCCGATCCGCTCTACCCGCGGGGTCAACCAACTGGTGACGTTCGGCAAACAACCGATTGCGGTCGCTGACGATCTGATCGAGCAATTGCAACAGCAACTCAGCGAGGCACCCACAGAGTACGCAGCATTCGAACCCGGTGACCGGGTGCGCATCAACCGCGGCAGCTACAAAGAACTGGAAGCGATTTTCCTGGCCCGCGACGGTGCCGAACGCATCGTGATCCTGCTCCAGCTCCTGCACCGCGAACACACCCTCAGCATCCCGATCAACGCCATAGAAAAGACCTGATAGCAGTCAACATCAATCCCCGGCCTGGCGCACATCTGTGGCGAGGGGGCTTGCCCCCGCTGGGCCGCGCAGCGACCCTAAAACCAGCCACCGCGGCTCTACAGATAAAACACATTTACCGGCTTTACGACGCCCTCTCAGCCAACCAACCCAACCATGCGCAACATCGAAACCCTCCCCCCTTCGGCACATACCCCAGAATCGATCGCATGATGGCTCGCATAGTGGCACTTCGCCCAATAAACACTGGGCTATCGGCTGCAATCGGCTTTTCACTGGTTATTGGTAATTTTGTCCGTCCGAACCCCATATGAGCCTGTTTTATACCTTCACATTTCCTAACAAAAACGTAGAATACGCCGTCGGCTGAGGTATATTCCCATTCCGGCAGGATGCCATTGCACAAACCTCGCGTTGTGCAGCAGTCAAGGACAGACTCATTATCCTCCGAGCACAGACTCGGCCTGCCTGATTGACCCTCTTCCCCAAAAATGCCAGCGCTCGCGCATCGGCTCATTCGTCGCACCCACGGCGCACGTTCTCAGGAAACCAACGGTCAATCCTGGGGCGGTAGCGTGCCCAAAACCTTGATATTGGCCAAGGCGAGTGCGTTCCCTGTCAAGGATAAGGGAAACGCCACGACACAGACCGGTTTGTGCCAGAGGCTCAAACAGCAACCAAAGCGGCATGGAGTGAAAACTCCCGCAGCAGGCATACCCCAGGAAGGCTATGTCCAAAATCGACGCAAGGGACATTATTTTGATTCGCAAGCGCAACACCAAGCTACCAGCCGGCCGCGGTCTTACGTTCTGGACCCAATGGCTTGGCGCAATCTCCGCACTCATCCTCCTGCTCTGCGCACTGGCAACCATAAAGACAGGGGAAGTCGAAGCCCACTACCGGATACTCGCGGCATTCATGCTGCTCGGCTCAGTACCCGCCTACTCCATGATGCAGGTCTACCATAAACACCATGGCTATTTGGTCGGGCTAGGCCGATTGCTGGCTGGCTGGCTGGTGCTACTCTCCGGCTTGACCGTCGTGGCGTTTATCACCAAAACCAGTGAGCTTTTTTCCCGCGAAGTTATTATTAGCCTCGCGCTCGGCGGTTTCGCACTCCAAGCCTGTCTCTATGTGCCGCTGCATAACCTCTCCCGGCGTTACCAGCAAAAGCTGCAATCAGAACGTACGTCTCTGATTATCGGCACCGGCGACCTGGCCCAAGAACTCGCAGACAAATTGGTTCGCAACAGAAACGAACCACTGGTTGGCCTGGTAGCCGCGGACGACCAACCCTCGCCCAGCAATGGCCTTTACCCGGTGATTGGCAGCCTTGCCCACCTGCGGGACCTGATCGCAACCCACCGGATTCGGCGCCTCTACATCGCATTGCCACTGACAGAAGCCGAACAGATCGAAGGTCTGTACATCGACCTGCTGGACTCCAGCGTCGACGTCATCTGGACCCCGGACCTGCAAAGCCTGATCCTGCTCAACCACTCCGTCAGTGATATCGAAGGCCTTCCCGCCATTCACCTGAACGAGAGCCCACTGACGTCCTACCCTACCGCCGCCGCCTCTAAAGCGATAATGGACCGGACCGTCGCACTCATCGCGATCATTCTGCTCAGCCCGGTATTGTTGGCCACCGCCATCGCCGTCAAATGCTCATCCCCTGGCCCGATCCTGTTCAAACAGAAACGCCACGGCTGGAACGGCAAGATCATCAAGGTCTGGAAATTCCGCTCAATGCGCGTGCATGACGACAAAGAGGTCAAGCAGGCCAGCCGCAATGACCCGCGAATCACCCGTGTCGGTCAGTTCATCCGCCGCACGTCCCTCGACGAGCTGCCGCAACTGTTCAATGCCCTGCAAGGCCGCATGTCCCTGGTAGGTCCTCGCCCTCACGCCGTGGCACATAACGATTACTACACCGGAAAAATCGATGCCTATATGGCTCGACACCGAATCAAACCGGGAATTACCGGGCTTGCTCAAATCAGTGGTTATCGCGGCGAGACAGAAACCATCGACAAGATGGAAAAGCGTGTAGAACTGGACCTTGCGTACATCAACAACTGGTCGTTGTGGCTGGATATAAAAATCCTTATAAAGACACCACTTACACTACTATCGAAAAATATCTACTAAATCAATTCCTTGAGAAATGCAGCCAAACATTCAACGAATCAAGGCCTCTTGCAAAAATAAATTATGAGCGACCATGATTACCAACAGTAAAACAGTCGAGAAAATATTAAGCATTAGCATCCGATTGACAACGCTATTCTCAAAATTTTTTTTAATAATATTACTAGCCAAACTACTTCCTCCAAAAGACGTTGGAGTCTACGGATTAATTACTGCGACTGCAGGCTATCTCGTTTACATACTTGGCCTAGAGTTTTACTGCTTCACTACAAGAGAGCTTGCCTCATCAACCAGAAAGGAATGGGGCGCAATAATAAAAAACCACGCAACCCTTCTTGTATTTTCATACATCATAGCCATTCCGATCATTATTCTAGCAATGATCTCTCAAGAAATACCTAGCAACATTATAAGTTTGTTTATAGTAATTCTTATCATCGAGCATGTGGGACAAGAACAGAGCAGAGTGCTTATTGCCATTTCCAGACCGCTTTCTTCAAACATTGTGCTATTTATTAGAACAAGCGCATGGGTCATCGTAATATCCCCAATTTTGTGGTTTATTCCTGAAACCAGGACAATAGAAAGCGTTTTATACTCTTGGATTGCCGGAGGAATTATATCCATTGCTATCGCCGCACTGGTAACAAATATTTCTATAGAGTGCAATTTACGCTTAGATTACTCATGGGTAAAAAAGGGTCTGATAATTTCAATACCCATATTAATATCAACACTATCTGCGCGAGGTATATTCACCTTTGACAGATACATGATAGAAGCCTTTCAAGGCATCACACATGTAGCCCCCTATGTTTTATTTATTGGAATATCAAATGCAATGATATCCCTACTCGACTCCGGGGTTTATGCATATCATTATCCAAGCATGATAAAGTCCGCAAGAAACTCTCCAAAAGAATTCAAAACAACATTTAAATCCATGCTAACTCAAACTATAGCAGTATGTGCTATCTATTCAATCGCCTGTACATTAGTCATAAAATACGTACTAATCTGGATTGACAAACCAATTTATATAGCCGAGCTAAACTCTTTCTATATTTTAATGCTTGCATTCAGCGCCCATGCATTGAGCATGGCCTTTCATTACTCTCTTTATGCCCTTAAAAAAGACAAAGCATTATTCCGCTGTAACATCCTAATGCTCCCAATTTTTCTTATCACCGCAAAGACACTTGAGTATTTTAATTACTACAACGCAGTCCCAATCTCCTTGTTCTTGGTGTTCGCATGCTCATTAATATGGAAGGCAAGTGGTCACTACTTAGAAATGAAACTGCTCAGTGAAGAGAAATCAAATATCAAACAGGCTAGCACATGAATGCCGATTTGTTTAAAACCCAAACAAACATGCAATTAAACACTAAACTATCAACAATGCCCTCTTAATGCAACCCGCCAAATATTGTAGATAGATAGGGTTTGAGCATATAACTAATTCTTGCGACTGCGTCCAATTTAATAAAACATGAAAAAAATATTGCTTTTCAGCCATGAGTACCCACCTGCAATAGGTGGTGCGGGCAGCGTTGCTCAAAATATATTCAACACAGCCAAAAAATTAAACGTTGAGATAGATATTCTTTCCCTTAACTGGCTCAGGTCATCAAACCTTCCAAGGTTTTTAAAAAAAGCAATTCTACAGTTATGGCCAATGACATACGCTCCCTTCTTGATATTTCATGCCAATCGATATGATTTAATAATTTGCAACGATGGCGCTAGCATCTATTGCGCGGGCCTCTACTTAAGCAACAAAAACTTAAAAAAAGTCAAATGCATTATTCATGGCGTCGAACCCCTTCTACAACAAAACAACCGAAAGGCCAACTTTATTAACTTTAAGGGCAATTACAGCAAATGCCTGGCACACTGCAAAGAAATTTTTTTTGTTTCAGAGTACATTAAAGGTCGTTTTTCTAAAGATATAGACACCAACGGCATTCTTGATAAAATCAAAGTTTCGCACAACGGCATAGATAAAAATTTATTTTATCCCGCCTCAACGCAACAGCATAAAAATCAAATACGAATAGTATCCGTATCACGAATCGTTGAGAGGAAGGGATACAAAAAATCATTTGAAGCTGTCTTATATTTGAAAAAATCCAACCCAAGCATAGATATAAAATGGACAATCGTAGGTGATGGCGCATATCTTAATAATTTAAAAACACAAGTTTCACAAAGCGCAATCAGCGAAGATGTTATTTTCCTAGGTCAAGTAAACCAGAGCAAACTCCCACAGATATACTCTAACAACAACATCTTTCTTTTATTAACAGAACTCGAAGAAGCCTTTGGATTAGCTTATTTAGAAGCTGCAAACTGCGGATGCTATGTTATCGGAAGCGATATTGGAGGCGTCCCGGAAGCTTTTAAATACATCTCTCATGGAAAACTAATAGACACTAGCGCTTCAACGCATGAAATATCAGATGCCATACTATCTGCTGAACACCTCATCAAAAGTCTACCAACAAATAAGTGCCTACGGTCTATAGATGACTTTTTCCACGAGATCACAGATGAATAACAAAACCGGATTTACTTTAGTCACGACTCTCTTATTGCTATCGATCTTTATCAAAAACATATCAATACTAGCTCCATTCCACGTACTATTTTCAGCTTTTTTCTTAATATCAGCCACTCTTAAACCAAAGCAAATAAAACTTAAACCAGTAGCAATTTTATTATTCTTTACATCATTAATGCTTATTGCGTTTACAGCACGAAACTTTGGCGGAATTGGTGACGAAATACATATCCTTATTTATTTCCTTTTAATACTTCCTTTTTTCATCTTCACAACCACATGCAATCTTTCAAGAACAAAAGAATTCGGCAAAATCGCTATGGTTTTTTTCATAGTAATGAATTCACTGGGCATTTTGGCTTTTCTTTTCACTATCGCCACAAGAGATCACGCTGAACTAGTTATACTTTTCAACGGAGAAGCATCAGAGTCACGAAAGATTTTGATAAACTCATTAGACTCATTTGTTTTCGCTGACACTTGGGGCTATAGATACTCCGGCTTTTACCTAGATCCCAACAGGTGGTCTTTTTGTCTAATTTTTATGTATATGTTCACGGACACATGCAGAGCAGAGAGCAAAAAACTACAGCTTATTTGCAAGAGTTTGATTTTAGCATCTCTACTATTAACCTTTTCAAAAGGAGGTTACGTTGGGCTCCTGACTTATCTGACGATACGTGCAATACTTGAAAGAAAAACTGCAAGCATCGTATATTTTGCAATAATTATGACAGCGCTAGCTTCATTTATTTTTATATTTTCAGACACCGACCAAATTTTAGAGCGCGCAATATATGGCTTTGACTCTGGCAATGGAAAGTCACGAATAAATACCTGGCCTGCCTATTTTTATGAGATTACCAAAGACCCTGTTAATTTTTTATTTGGTGTTTTCACCGACGCAGACCTAACAAAGACAATGCCCATAAACCCCCATAACCTACCTTTATTCATCACTTATCAATTCGGCTCTGTGTTCTTCTTGTGTTTTATCGCTGTTCTTTATGGCCTCTATCGTAAAGCCAATCGACTAAAACACAGAAACCGTGCTTTCTTAATTTCTGGCTTTCTTAGCCTGATGCTAATGAGTCTGACGGAAGATGAAGTCCTCCTACCTATTTTCTGGTTCGCTGGAGCCTTTATCTATGCGACGCTAAAGAATGCTAAAACGCCGTACAACAAACCACAACCTCAACTGAATCCAGTAACGACATAAGCATGACTTCCTCATATCAAAATAACAAAATACCAAACATCTATCACCGATGAATATTTTATTCTTACAGCCAAGAGATTATTTTGAAGAGCTTATAGAGTTAAAGCATCTACCGAGCTCTAGCAAACTTACATTCGGGTATTCACCACTATGGCCAATAAAAAGAATTCTTTCTAACTATGATATAGTTTTTAGCTGTATCGATCATGATAAAGAAGCGCGAAAAATCTGTAGAATAGCGAAAGCCCTAGGCCTGGAAGTGGTATTTCTGCAAGACGGAATATTTGACTTCAGCAACTCATTTGAAAACAAACTTCTTAAAGCAAAAAAAACAGCACTCCTAAGCGAAGACTGCTACACACAAATTTTCTTCACTGATCTATCCGCACTTGAATACTTCAAACAATTTAACGCCGAGCTAAAATTATATTGGCCTATACGTATGTTATCGCACAACCCAGCCACACCTACAACGACCAGCTCACCACTATTCTTGATTACCGCGGCCAACAATCCAATATTCAATCAAGCGGAATTCCCGAGATTAATTAAGCTAATAAAAAACCTAGAAGCCCAACTCGAAATCCTAAACATACCGTACAACTATAGGATATTTGACATATCAATAGTTGAGGCTTTGAAAATCCCGCCTGAACGCAATATGACTTCGGGATCTTTCGAGGATTGCGTGACATCAGGTTACACTGCTGTATTTTCGACGCCAAGTTCGATAATAAACACAACAGCCAACTACGGAATTCCAGCAATAGTCTTTGATTACAGATCAACCCCAATGCTTTCGGTTGCCGGATGGAGAATTCACGAGTCGGTGGATTTAAGCGAAGAAATTGCATCCATAATACTTCAGTCTCCTTCGCGCATGGATTACCAGCGAAGGATGCTCCCAATACAATCAATACCAGAAATAAGACAACGCGCATCAACCTGTGAAAACATTAACCACTTTGAATTAAGCGGTTTTATGTTCACTAAAAGGCTTATATATAAAAAATTCTTCTCAAAAAAATTCAAACTGAAGTCAATTTTATTTTTTTTCTTAAACCGCATAAAGCGTTGAGTCTTCAAAAAATAAAACTCTGCATCCTGACAACTCTATAAAATCCTCCATTTCAGTAACTCACTGTGGAAAATCGCGTATTTAGCGGCCAATTATATTCCTGCCCAGAGATCTACTATGTTAAAAATACTTCATGTTGCCGAGTATGCAAAGGGTGGGGTTGCTACCGTCATAAATGAACTGCTATCCAGCCAAAATAAAACTCACAATACGTTTGTGCTCGTGAACGAATCTCATGCCAGCTACATTAACCCTTCACAACAAGTCTTCACCTATAGGGGGTCCAGGTCAATCTTAGGCCTGGTGCTTTTTACAGCCAAACTGATATACGTATATTTAAAGCTAAAGCCTGATATCGTACATCTTCATAGTTCTTTTGCTGGAGCTATTGGAAGACTCGCGCTTGTTTTTTTTCCTGCAAAAATAATATATCAATCGCACGGAGTCTCCTTTGACCCGCAAAGAGTCACCGGCATTAAGAAAAAGCTATTAACCTTTACAGAAGGGCTACTATCATTTCTCAGCGACGCCACGATTGCCATATCACATTACGAATTCAACTTACTTTGCAATGCAACCCATAAAAAGAAAGTTCACTTAATTGAAAATGGAGTGAGCGATACCCTATTGCAAAAACAATCCAACAAAAGAAATGGAAAACTTCTTTTTGTTGGACGCCTTGACCACCAAAAAGGCTTTGATTTAATCGTCGATTATTTTGCAAAATACAACACTTCATTCACGCTAGATGTCGCTGGCGAGCAAGTACTGGGCGACTCGAAAAAACGCCATTCAACTCCGAATATAAACTATTTGGGGTGGCTCCCCCCGGAAGAATTAGAAAAGAAATATGCAGATTACACAGCTGTAGTTATGCCTAGCAGATGGGAAGGTTTTGGATTGGTTGCTATCGAATCTCTACGCGCTGGCACGCCTGTTATTTCCTCAGACAGAGGAGCGCTACCAAGCATTATTTCTGACAACTTTAATGGGTTAATTTTCTCCATAGAAAACTTTGAGAAAGACTTCCAGCATTGCTTAGCTACACTTGAAGCAAAACCTGCTGCGTTTTTCGAAAAAAACTGCCGTGAAACCTATGAAACGAAATTTAATGCGAACATCATGGCATCAAAAATAGAACGACTTTACATTTCAACTTTGAATTCAAAAAACCAACCGCCAACCCGAACACCCCATACACATTAAAAAGTAAAAAAACGCCAAACCCTCTCATGAAATATAATATTTACCGATCACATCACTTATTTCGACGACATAAGCTTGATGGATGTTGATATTATTTCGATATGCGAGCCAGTTTTCACATCATAAGCTCATCAAAACCCCTATGATAAAATACAGCTTTATTGAAATTGCGAAGCAAGTGTTTGAAATCGAATCCAAGGCTGTTGCTCGCCTCTCTGATCGACTGAATGAATCTTTTACAGAAGCCGTACAACATATATTAGAATCGAAAGGCCGGGTAATTGTATGCGGGATGGGAAAGTCTGGCATTATTGGGAAAAAGATCGCCGCCACCTTAGCAAGTACTGGTACACCTAGCTTTTTCATGCATCCAGGCGAAGCCTATCATGGCGATCTTGGCATGGTTACTCCGGACGATATATTTGTCGCCATTTCAAACTCCGGCGAAACAGATGAAGTTGTAAAGTTGATTCCATTTCTCAGAGGGAACAACAACTATCTTATTGCATTAACTGGCAATTCTACTTCGACACTTGCTAGGGCGGCCCATAACCATCTAGATGTCGGCGTTCAAGAAGAAGCTTGCCCATTGCAACTGGCACCGACATCTTCCACAACTGCCGCGCTTGCTATGGGCGATGCGTTAGCGGTAACACTTATGAATGCACGTGACTTCAGACCCGAAAATTTTGCTCGCTTCCACCCAGGGGGCTCTTTAGGACGGCGACTGTTGAGCAAAGTGGAGGACGAAATGACAGACTCCAACTTGCCATTTGTTCAAGCAGATTCAAAGATTCTGGATGTCATTCAAACAATGACTCGAGGTAGTCTTGGCCTTGCCATTGTAAAATCCATTTCCGGTTGGGGGTTGGTAACCGATGGTGATATTCGTCGAGCTATTGATCGATACAGCGAAGCTGTATTTGAAAAAACTGCAGCAGAGTTCATGTGCTGCGATCCAATAATGGTAGCATCGGGGACTCGCGTGGAGGATGCACTACTTCTCATGGATACTCATAATATAACTTCACTCCTTGTTTTCGAGAACAAACAGATTGTTGGGGTTTTTAAGAAGTAGCGAAGTCATAACTTAGCGCTAAAAAAACTACTATATCCTCTAGCAGAATTATTTTACCCGCATCTGTAACTCAAGACAAAATCTAAACAAATTAATAAGTTTCGATAACCAACCATTTTAATCATCATTGATTATCTATTAAATATTGAACCAATTTGAAACGAGCTTGCTTTGGGCTTATCCATTCGAGTAAAGATTTATATGCACATTTCAGTTTCCATTCAGAAAACCAGACAATGCACATTTTTTTGATAGACTTCCGATTAGGTCGAAGGCAAACAGTTGTCACTATTGAAAAATAATAGTACATACCCGCAACTGTAGCTTGCAAAACAGACACTTCTTGCAATACCCTTAACCCAATAACCCCAAAGGATTATCCTTTCAAGGAGCATGACCATGAAAAAGCTACTGGCCTTCGCCCTCGCAACCTCCCTCAGCCTGCCATTGATGGCTGCTGAAACGGCACCAGCAAAAGCCCCTGGCACCGCTGCTAAAACGCCTGGTGCAAACTCCGGCCTGTCCCTGTCCACTCCAATCGCTGGCGGTGTAACCGTTGGTACTGGTCTGGCAATCGGCGCTGGCGTAATCGCTGCTGGCGTTGCTGCTTCCAACAGCGGTGGCGGCGGCGGTAACGACGGTACCCCAGGTACTACCGGCACCACTGGTACTACCGGCACTACTGGTACCACTCGGTAACAGCCCCCCGCTTAAAGTTCGATACGCTAACCTCCCAGCCCTGCTGGGAGGTTTTGTTTTGCCTATTCTCTTCGAGCAATTTCTACAATGAATCGCGCGCTTCCCTTGGCCATGCTGGTTGGCCTGACCCTGCAAGGCTGCATTTTCTCCCCTGGTCAGCACATGGACACGGGCAATCTGGTACGAGAAGGTTCACCGGAAAGCAGCCGCATTGAGCTGGTACCGATTACACCGAAGCTGGTCGCTATTGAAGCGGCGGCAGACCATTCGAACGTGGTTGCTCCGGAGCTGCTGCGTTACCAGCCAACCGAATACCGCATTGGTGCCGGCGACCTGATCTACATCACCGTTTGGGATCACCCCGAGCTGACCGCTCCGTCCGGTCCACAGCAGCAAATTGAAGCAAACGGACGCCTGATTCGCCCGGATGGCACGCTCTTCTATCCCTATGTAGGTACCATCGAAGCGGCCGGAAAAACCATTGACGAACTGCGTTCGATCATTGCCTCGCGCCTGTCCAAGGTTGTTGCCGAGCCCCAGGTGGACGTCAGCATCCTGCGCTTTGTGAGTCAGAAAGTGATTCTCTCGGGGGCCTTTGGTAAAACTGGCCAGTTGCCGATCACCAACACGCCTTTGAACCTGCTGGACGCTGTTGGCCAAGGTTCAGTACAAACCGGCACTGCCG
Organism: Pseudomonas sp. QLc11A; assembly: GCF_052112305.1. Lineage (NCBI taxonomy): Bacteria > Pseudomonadati > Pseudomonadota > Gammaproteobacteria > Pseudomonadales > Pseudomonadaceae > Pseudomonas > Pseudomonas sp. QLc11A. The sequence continues at coordinate 7,561 of NZ_JAVAJJ010000027.1, read as the reverse complement.
ATATTTCCGGACTGGTGCTCAAGCGCGACGGCCGTGAGTACCTGATCGATCTCGACGCGCTCAATCGCAAAAACTCGAACCTGCACCATCTCTACCTGAAAGACGGCGACCAATTGCACCTGCCTTACAACGACCAGAAAAAGGTCTATTTGTTGGGTGAAGTCACTGCAGCTCGTCCGCTTGTTTTCAAGGGCAGCAACATGAATCTCACCGATGCCCTTGGCAGTGTTGGCGGCCTGCGTCAGGAAACCTCCAGCGGCAAGGAGGTTTATGTAATCCGTGGAGTTGAGAATCTGGCAGACGAACCCGTCAAGGTGTTCCAGATCGACTTGAAGTCGCCGTCTGCGTTTGCCCTTGCCCAGCAGTTCAAGCTGAAGCCGCAGGATGTGGTTTATGTCGGCCCGGCCGATGTCACCCGCTGGAACCGCTTTATCAGCCAGGTCTTCCCAACAGCCAACCTGCTGCGTACGGGTGTTGCTATTCAAGATGACATGGGCAGCGAAAACTAAGATTTGGAATTCTTGTGAAATTTCTGCGACTGGCCACCCTGGGGGTGGCCTCCTTGCTGGTGAGCGCCTGCAATCCGTTGATGACCGCTTCCATGGACACGCTGAAGGTCGCGTTCGAAGGGCCTGAGCCCTTGGAGCTGACCCGCCAGCAAGTTGATGCAACGCCTTACTACCAGATCACCATTGCGGCCCCTACGGGTGAAGCCGTGATGGCACTGGTGCGTCTGCAGGATGGTGTCGGCTTCTGGATGGCTTCGACCCGCCAGATCCTGATGCTTGAAGACGGCTTGGCCATTCGCAGTGTCGGCTTCAACGACAATCTGGATGGCACCCGTTTTGAAGGCATGTCCCCGTTCAAGACCGGACTGCATCGCATCCCCGATGGCTTGCAAACCCGACGTCAGGTGGACTTTACCGACGGTTATCGAATGGGTGTCAGCGTGACCAGCGTTTTCAACAGGAAGGGCCTGGAGACCGTGCACATCCTCGACCGCGATGTCGAGTTATTGCGCGTGGACGAAGAGATCTCAATGGACGGCCTGGGCTTCACCGCGCAGAACCGATATTGGATCGATCCGGCCGACGGTTTCATCATGGCCAGCGAGCAACACCTCACCCCCGAATTGCCCCTACGCATTGTTCAAGTGCGCCCGAATAAGCCGGTAGTGCAATGATTTTTCGCTCTTCCTGGCTGCTTTGCTGCAGCCTGCTCATGACTTTTGCCGTAAATGCCGACTCGCTGGTCACGCTGCAAGGCGATGCCGCCAAGCCCGGGCGTTACTCGATTGTGGATGGCACCCGCCTGCATGACGTGCTGCTGGAGGCTCAGGTAAATCCCAAGGCTTATCTGCTCGGTGCAGCCTGGCTGCATACCCCTCTGCGTGATGCGCAAGAGCGTCTGAAGGTGGGTGTTCTTTTCGATCTGTCGACCTTGCACAGTAATGCACTGGCGGGCGATCAGGCTGGTCTGGCAACGCTTGCCGCGCGCCTGCGCGAAAAGGTGCAGGCCATGCCGGTGACCGGGCGCAAGGTCGCCCAACTTGACCCGGTGCAGGTTGAATTGGACCGCATCAATAACCGCGTTCTGAGTGACGGTGATGTGCTGCTTTACCCGCCTCGCCCAACCACGGTGCGGGTCGTAGGCGCGGTGCTGGCTGAGTGCGAATTGCCATTCCAGCCGTTGCAAGCAGCTATCGACTATCTCGAGGCTTGCCCGCTCGATCCAGACGCTGACGGCGACTGGCTGTTCGTGATTCAGCCTGACGGCCGGGTATTCAAAGACGGCGTGGCTCTGTGGAACGAAACCACATCCGTACCACCGGCCCCGGGCGCACGCATTTATGTGCCGGTGCACAACAGCAAGCAAGGCGACCTCACACCTGATCTGAATACCGAACTGGCTGCCTTCATTGCCACCCAGCCATTGCTGGAGGTGAAGCCATGAAGTATCACTTGATCCCTTGCTTGCTGCTGGGTTGCAGCACGTGGGCGGTGGCAGAGCCGCGTTATACCCAGAATGACTTCGGTGGCGTGGGGCTGCTGCAAACGCCTACTGCGCGTATGGCGCCTGCGGGTGAGTTGTCTTTGAACGCTAACCGTACAGATCCTTACAGTCGTTACAGCGTGTCGTTTCAGCCGTTTGATTGGTTGGAGGGGTCGTTTCGGTACACCGCTATCTCTAACCGCGATTATGGTCCGTCATCGTTGAGTGGCGACCAGAGCTATAAAGACAAGGCGATTGACGCCAAAGTACGTCTGCTCGAGGAAACGCACTGGATTCCGCAAGTGGCGTTGGGTGCGCGAGACATTGGTGGTACCGGCTTGTTCTCCAGCGAATATTTTGTCGGCAACAAACGCTTTGGCAATTTTGACCTGAGCCTGGGCCTGGCATGGGGTTACATCGGCAATCGTGGTGACATGGACAATCCATTGGGTTGGATTGATGACAAGTTCGATCAACGCCCTGCATCTACCAATAGCCAAGCCGGTGATTTTAACGGCAACCAGTACTTCCGCGGCTCACCCTCCTTCTTCGGCGGCGTGAACTACCAAACACCTTGGGACCCTCTGTCTCTGAAGCTCGAATACGAAGGCAACGACTACCAGCACGAGCCGCAGAACAACAACCAGGTCCAGGACTCCCCAATCAACCTCGGCTTAGTCTTCAAAGCCAACGACTGGATCGACCTGCACGCTGCCTGGGAACGCGGCAACACCGCGATGTTCGGCATCACCATGCACACCAACTTCGCCACCCGCAAGGCGCCGACCAAGAGCTTCGACCCCAAGCCTGAACCTGTGTCCGACACCAAACCCATGGTTGCGCCGCAGGATGTGCAGTGGGCCGGTGTCGCCAAGCGCCTGCAAAAGAACGCGGGCTACACGGTTTCGCGCATCACCCAGCGGGATTCCGAAGTCATTGTTTATGGCGAGCAAGGCCGTTATTTCTATACGCCGAAAGCGGTCGGCCGCGCTTCGCGCATTCTGGACAACAGCGTCAACGACGAAATCGACTGGTTCACCATGGTCGACACGCGCTACAGCTTGCCGGTCGAGGAAGTCAGCCTGCCGCGGGATACCTTCCGCGAAGTGGTGCAAGAGGATCGTCCGCTGGAAGACCTGCGTCGGGTCACCGAGATGAACGTCCCGGTACCGCATCACGAAAAGACCCTGTTCGAGCAAAAGCCTGACCCGCTCAGCTATGGCTTGGGCCTGGGCTACAAGCAAAACGTCGGCGGCCCCGACGGGTTCCTGTTGTACCAGTTCAGTGCGGACTTGAACGGCGAATATCGCTTCAAGCCTGACCTGTGGTGGAGCGGTACCCTGAGCGCGAACCTGGCGAACAACTTCGACAAGTTCAAGTACGACGCACCTAGCGGCTTGCCGCGTGTACGTACCGACCTGCGCCAGTACATGACGACTTCTGAAGTCACCATGCCGACCTTCCAGATGAACAAGGTCAAACGGCTGGATGAGGACCTTTACGGCATGCTGTATGGCGGTTATCTGGAGTCGATGTTCGCCGGTGTCGGTGGCGAAGCGCTGTATCGTCCGATGGGCGAACGCTGGGCCGTGGGTGTGGACATGAACTGGGTCAAGCAGCGTGATTTCGATCAGGGCTTTGGTCTGCGTGACTACGACACCATCACCGGTAATGCCACGCTTTACTACCGCAGTGCCTTCCAGGACATTCTCGGTGCGGTCAGCGTTGGGCGTTATCTGGCCAAGGACTACGGGGTTACCCTGGACTTGTCCCGTGAATTCAACAATGGCGTGCGTTTCGGTGGCTGGGTGACGATGACCAACGCGACCAAGGATGAGTACGGCGAAGGTAGTTTCGGCAAAGGTATCTACTTCTCGATTCCGTTCGACGAATTGATGGTCAGTTCCACCACCCGCCGTGCCACCCTGGCGTGGTCGCCGCTGACCCGTGACGGTGGTGCCGCACTGGCGCGCAGCTACTCGCTGTATTCCCTGACGGAGCGTCGCAACATCGACCTGTTCCACAACAACTTCTACAAGGTCACCGAATGAAGCAGCGAATCCTGCGTGCCCTGCCCAAGCTGGCGTTTTTCGTGATCTTGCTGGTGCTGGTTGTTGCCGGAATGCGCGGTGAGCCGGTGCCTCAGGTGTTCGAGAACCAGGACAAGCTGCATCACTGGGCAGGTTTTGCCTGCCTGACGGTGAGTGCCTGGCTGGCATTCCCCGGCACGCGATTGATCTGGTTGTTGTTCTGGCCGTTGCTGGGTTCGATGGTGATTGAGCTGGAGCAGAGCTTAATGCCGCTGCGCAGTGCGTCATGGGGCGATATGGTGGCTAATGCCACCGGCGTGACGTGTGGCATGCTGGTGATTCTGGCGTGGCGCGGGTATCGGTATACGAAGCTCAAAAAGGCGTCGGCGCTGGCGTCGTAAAGCGCCAGCCGACCCGACCTACTGTAGGAGCGGGCTTGCTCCGGGCGGCGCTGCGACGATGTTCGTTCAGTTGACATCGATGTTGTCTGACAGAATTTCGCGAGCAAGCCCGCTCCCACAGGGGTTTTGTGTACATCCCTTGGCGCGACATCGGCTGTTGAAAAATAAACTCAACAAATCCCCTCCCCCGCCGACACCCTGTCAAAGCCTCACGGATTGAAAACGCCATGCGTAACAACCAGCCTATTACACAACGCGAACGGACCTTTCCCGCTCAGCAACGGTTGATTTCCACCACCGATGCCAAGGGCATGATCACCTACTGCAACGACGCCTTTGTCGAAATCAGCGGGTTCTCCCGAGAGGAGCTGATCCGTGCACCGCACAACCTGGTTCGTCACCCCGACGTCCCGGCCGCGGTGTTCGCCCACATGTGGGGCACGCTGAAACAAGGCTTGCCATGGATGGGCATTGTGAAGAATCGCTGCAAGAGCGGTGATCACTACTGGGTTAACGCCTATGTGACACCGATCTTCGAAGGCAATCAGGTGACCGGTTACGAGTCGGTGCGGGTCAAGCCCACCGCCGAACAGATCCGCCGTGCCGAAGCGCTCTACCAACGCATCAACCAGGGCAAGTCAGCCATCCCCTCCTCGGACAAATGGTTGCCGATCCTGCAGGACTGGCTGCCGTTCATCCTGGTCAGCCAGTTGAGCTTCATGATCGGTGCATCGCTGAACTCCCATTGGGGTTTTGCCCTGGCCGCCGGTCTTTCGGTGCCGCTGGGCCTGATGGGCCTGCAGTGGCAACAGCGCGGCCTCAAGCGTTTGCTGCGCCTGGCCGAGCAGACCACCTCCGATCCGTTGATCGCACAGATGTACACCGACAGTCGCGGCGCCCAGGCGCGGCTGGAGATGTCTATCCTCAGCCAGGAAGCACGCTTGAAAACCTGTCTGACGCGACTGCAGGATACGGCCGAGCACTTGACCGATCAGGCCAGGCAGTCCGATGCACTGGCGCACAACAGCTCCAGCGGCCTGGAACGTCAACGGGTCGAGACCGAGCAAGTGGCCACGGCGGTCAACCAGATGGCCGCGACCACCCAGGAAGTCGCCAGCCACGTACAACGCACCGCCGACGCCACCCAGGAAGCCAATCGGCTGACCGGTCGCGGTCGTGACATCGCCGGGGAAACCCGCGAAGCCATCCAGCGCCTGTCGGTGGTGGTGGGTGAAACCGGCGTCACCGTGACCCAGCTGGCCAAGGACAGCAACGAAATCGGTGGCGTGGTCGACGTGATCAAAGGCATCGCCGACCAGACCAACCTGCTGGCCCTGAACGCCGCCATCGAAGCGGCCCGTGCCGGTGAGATGGGCCGTGGTTTTGCGGTGGTGGCCGACGAGGTCCGTCAGCTGGCGCAACGCACCAGCGAGTCCACCGGGCAGATTCATGCGCTGATCGCCAAGCTCCAGCAAACCGCCGGTACTGCGGTGCAAACCATGGAAGCAGGGCATCGTCAGGCCGAAGAAGGCGTGGCGCGGGTGCTGGAAGCGGACCAGGCACTGGTGGGAATCAGTGAGGCGGTGGCCAACATCACCGACATGACCACCCAGATCGCCGCCGCGACCGAAGAGCAAAGTGCTGTGGCCGAAGAAATCAGCCGCAACATCAGCAACATCTCGGAGCTGGCGGACCAGACCTCGGAACAGGCACAGAACTCGGCGTTATTGAGTGAAGAGCTGACCAAGACTGCGAATACCCAGTATTCGTTGGTGGAACGGTTTAACCGCTGATTGTTGCTGGAATGATAAGAACCCGGACAGTGAGAGCTTCCGGGTTTTTTATTATCAATTTGAAAAGTATGTTGCCTGTGCGAGCGCCTTCGCGGGCAAGCCCGCTCCCACAGGGTTTTGCATTGATCACACGATCAAGCCACACCACAGATCACTGTGGGAGCAACATCTTGGAGTTGGCGGACCAGACCTCGGAACAGGCGCAGAACTCGGCGTTGTTGAGTGAAGAGCTGACCAAAACCGCGAATACCCAGTATTCGTTGGTGGAGCGGTTCAACCGCTGATTGCTGCTGGAATGACAAGAACCCGGACAGTGAGACTTCCGGGTTTTTTATTATCAATTTGAAAAGTATGTTGCCTGTGCGGCCGCCTTCGCGGGCAAGCCCGCTCCCACAGGGTTTTGCATTGATCACACGATCAAGCCACACCACAGATCACTGTGGGAGTATCATCTCGGCGCTGGCGGACCAGACCTCGGAACAGGCACAGAACTCGGCGTTGTTGAGTGAAGAGCTGACCAAGACTGCGAATACCCAGTATTCGTTGGTGGAGCGGTTTAACCGCTGATTGCTGCTGGAATGATAAAAACCCGGACAGTGAGAGCTTCCGGGTTTTTTATTATCAATTTGAAAAGTATGTTGTCTGTGCGCCCGCCTTCGCGGGCAAGCCCGCTCCCACAGGGTTTTGCATTGATCACACGATCAAGCCACACCACAGATCACTGTGGGAGTAACATCTCGGCGCTGGCGGACCAGACCTCGGAACAGGCGCAGAACTCGGCGTTGTTGAGTGAGGAGCTGACCAAGACTGCGAATACCCAGTATTCGTTGGTGGAGCGGTTTAACCGCTGATTGCTGCTGGAATGATAAGAACCCGGACAGTGAGAGCTTCCGGGTTTTTTATTATCAATTTGAAAAGTATGTTGCCTGTGCGAGCGCCTTCGCGGGCAAGCCCGCTCCCACAGGGTTTTGCATTGATCACACGATCAAGCCACACCACAGATCACTGTGGGAGTAACATCTTGGCGCTGGCGGACCAGACCTCGGAACAGGCGCAGAACTCGGCGTTGTTGAGTGAGGAGCTGACCAAGACTGCGAACACCCAGTATTCGTTGGTGGAGCGGTTCAACCGCTGATTGCTGCTGGAATGATAAGAACCCGGACAGTGAGAGCTTCCGGGTTTTTTATTATCAATTTGAAAAGTATGTTGTCTGTGCGGCCGCCTTCGCGGGCAAGCCCGCTCCCACAGGGTTTTGCATTGATCACACGATCAAGCCACACCACAGATCACTGTGGGAGTAACATCTCGGCGCTGGCGGACCAGACCTCGGAACAGGCGCAGAACT
>NZ_JAVAJJ010000026.1:0-95169 GCF_052112305.1 Pseudomonas sp. QLc11A | reverse complement strand
CCTAGGTTTTGTCGGAAGCTCAAGATGGTTATAAGCGACATACCCCATCCAGGTCGCCAACTACACCCAGACCTACCACTACGACGCTGGCGGCAACCTGCTGGACCTGGTGCACGTCGGCGCCCAGCCCCACGGCCGCACTTTGACCCGCGCCAAATACAGCAACCGCTGCCTGCCCGAGCGCAACGGCCGGCCACCGACTGAAGCGGAAATCGCTGCAAGCTTCGATGCCAATGGCAATCTACGGGAACTGCAAGCCGGCCAGGCGATGGAGTGGGACTTGCGCAATCAACTCACCGTCGTGCGCCCGTTGGTGCGCGAAGAGACTGAGGACGACTACGAACGCTATGTCTATGACGGCGGCGGACAACGCGTGCGCAAGCTCCGCGCAAACCAGACCAACGCCCGCACGCTGATCAGCGAAGTGCGCTACCTGCCCGGCGTGGAGATCCGTAGTCACGGTGGCACGGGTGAAGTCCTTCATGTGATCACTGCCAGCGCCGGTAGCAGCAACGTACAGGTGCTGCATTGGGTCGCCGGACAGCCCGAGGACATCGCCAACAATCAAGTGCGCTACAGCCTCAACGACCACTTGCAGTCCAGCGCCCTGGAACTGGACCAGAACGCCGACCTGATCAGCCAGGAATGGTATTACCCGTTTGGTGGTACGGCTTGTTTTGCTGCCCGGTCGGCCACAGAAGCCAAGTACAAAACCGTACGTTATTCGGGCAAGGAGCGGGATGCGACGGGGCTTTATTATTATGGGTTCCGGTATTACGCGCCGTGGTTGCAGCGGTGGATTAATCCTGATCCGGCCGGAGATACAGATGGGTTTAATAGATACTTAATGGTGAAAATAACCCTGTATGTTTTTTTGACATCGCCGGACTTGTCCGCAACTCAATAAACGTTGAGTCAGTGGATATAGACAGTGAAATCAAGGGCCACAAACCAAATATTTCCTACATTACTCATAACCCCTCAGAAATACTTAACTTCGCCACCGAAGAATCGAAACAACGCATTACTTTTGTTGAAACAAAAATGAAGCACACTTTTATAAAAAACCATGCTCTTTCCAGAGTAAAAGAAGACAGCTTTTTTAATATATTCAAACCCCACACTTGGATATTCAAAGCCAACTTCAGAAACCCAGCCCATTCAAAATATTACGCAAGTGACGTTGCAAGGCACCAATACATCAACGTATCAACTAAGCAAGGATTCTTTGGAGTACTACCATCTACGATTAAAAGAGAACACGTTATAAACAAACACACGATCGAAGAAATGACCGGATTAAAAAAACGGCTCAAAAACAATGCTTAGGATTTTTATGAATAGCACACCAAATGGAAAATCGACGCAAAAAATCCTAGACGATTTTGGCTTGAAAGCCACTAAAGTCGAACGATATCGTGATAGCCTCTTCACAGATTTCGTTATTAGTGTAGAACCTGCCTTTTCCAATTCAGCGCAGATCCAGCAAACCTACGAATTGCCGGACGAAAATACTCTTTCAGAAGACGCCTCAAGTGACACATCCTCGGAAACATCAGATGCAGCCCCTCCCGCTCCACGCAGGAGGAATGCCATTTACTATTCCCCAAGTGTCTTCCGGCGCCCCACAGGGGCCTTGCCCACGCAACGATCCAGCGCGTTATCGAGCAGCTAAAATACAAGCGACAACGAATTGCTGATAGAACACTCCACTTCGTAGGTAGAGCCCAGTGCTTTCGTTGAGACGCTCCCCCACGCAAAGTGTGGGGGAGCGATCAGAAAACTACCTGCCTGGTCTCAGCATCAACACCGCCAACGGCGGCAAATTCAACACCAACGACAACGCCTGCCCATGGCTCGGCGTTTCCTCGGCCATTGCCCCGCCACTATTGCCGTAATTGGAACCGGCATAGATGGACGAGTCGCTGTTAAGCACCTCATTCCACTGCCCGGCAAACGGCACCCCAACGCGATACGCCTCACGCGGCACCGGCGTAAAGTTGGCCACCACCAGCACAGGCCGGCCGTCCTTGCTCCAGCGCAGCCACGCATAAACGCTGTTGATCGCGTCATCGCCGATCAGCCATTGGAAACCCTGCGGCACATCGTCCTGCTCATGCAACGCCGGTTCTTCGCGGTACAGGCGATTGAGGTCGCCGACCAGTTTCTGTACGCCTTTGTGTTCGGAGTACTGCAGCAAGTACCAGTCCAGTTGCTGATCGTGGTTCCACTCGCGCCACTGGCCGAACTCGCAGCCCATGAACAGCAGTTTCTTGCCCGGGTGCGCCCACATGAAACTCAGGTAGGCCCGCAGGTTGGCGAATTTCTGCCAACGGTCGCCGGGCATTTTGTCGATCAGCGAGTGCTTGCCGTGTACCACTTCGTCGTGGGAGATCGGCAGGATGAAGCGCTCGGACCAGGCGTACACCAGACCAAAACTCAGCTCGTTGTGGTGATGGGCGCGGTACACCGGGTCCTGTTGAATGTAATGCAGCGAATCGTGCATCCAGCCCATGTTCCATTTGTAGGCAAAGCCCAGGCCACCCTGTTGCGTGCCCTGGCTGACGCCCGGCCATGCGGTGGATTCCTCGGCGATCACCAACGCACCGGGTGCTTCCAGGGCGACCACATCGTTGAGGTGGCGCAGGAAGTCGATGGCTTCCAGGTTCTCCCGCCCGCCATGGCGGTTCGGCACCCACTCGCCGGCTTTGCGCGAGTAGTCGCGGTACAGCATCGAGGCCACGGCATCGACCCGCAGGCCATCGACGTGGAAATGCTTGAGCCAGTGCAGCGCCGACGCCAGCATGTAGCCGTGCACTTCGGTGCGCCCCAGGTTGTAGATCAGCGTGTCCCAATCCTGGTGGAAACCTTCTTGCGGGTTGCCGTACTCGTACAGGGCCGTGCCGTCGAACTGGGCGAGGCCGTGGGTATCGGTGGGGAAATGCGCCGGCACCCAGTCGAGAATCACCCCGATGCCGGCCTGGTGGCAGGCGTTGACGAACGCGGCGAACTGGTCCGGCGTGCCATAACGCGCACTCGGCGCGAATTGCGACAGCAACTGATAACCCCACGAACCGCCGAACGGGTGTTCCATGATCGGCATCAGTTCGATGTGGGTGAAGCCCAGGTCTTTGACATAGGGAATCAGTCGCTCGGTCAGTTCCGGCCAAGTGTACTGGCGGGCCACTTCACCCAGGTCGTCCAGCTCGCATTGCCACGAACCGGCGTGCAATTCGTAGATCGACAAGGGCGCCGTCACCCGCTGATGGTCGCCACGGGACAGCATCCAGTCCTGGTCCTGCCAGTCGATTTTCAGCGGCGAGGCGACTTTCGAGGCGGTGTCCGGCGGCAGACTGGTGGCCAGCGCCATCGGGTCGGCCTTCAGCGGCAGGATGCCGTGGGCACCGAGAATTTCGTACTTGTAGGCGTCCCCTGCTTGCAGGCGCGGGATGAACAACTCCCAGACCCCGGTGGGATGCCGCAGGCGCATCGGATGGCGGCGCCCGTCCCAGACGTTGAAATCACCGACCACCGACACCCGCCGGGCATTCGGTGCCCACACCGCGAAACGCACACCGTCGACACCGTCCACGGTCTTGAGCTGGGCACCGAGGCACGCACTGAGGTCGCGGTGATTACCTTCGGCAAACAGGTACAAATCCATGTCGCCCAGCAATGGGCCGAAGCTGTAAGGGTCTTCGGCCGTCTGCTCGCCACCGGCCCAACGGGTGCGCAGCAGATACGCTTGCGCGCGGTCGAAATGCCCGGCAAACAACCCCGGCGTCTCTGTGGCTTGAAGACTCCCAAGCGCTTCGCCCGAGTCCCTGGCCAGAACTTCTACACTCAGGGCGCCTGGCAGATAGGCGCGGATGAACTGTCCACCGGCACCATCGCCGTGGGGGCCAAGTATGGCAAAGGGATCGATATGCTCGGCACGCACCAAGGCATCGATATCCCGTGCGCCGGGCAGCAGCGCTTCTTTGTGATGACCCTGTTCCTTGTTCGAGACACTCATGACTACTCTCCACCAAGATCGGAAAAGGGTTTAAGCCCACTCAATAATCCATATAAACCGTGCAACGGCACGGGCAACCAGGTGGGGCGATTTTCCGCCTCATAGGCCACTTCATACGCCGCCTTCTCCAGACCGAACAACGCCAGCGCGGCGTCCTCGCCTTCGGGATCTTGCCATGCATGGGCAAGACTAGCTGCCGCCAGCCGATAGGCGTCGACAAATGCTGTTCGCGCTTCACTCAAATAGCGCCCGGTGACCCGCACACGCGCGGCATCGGCCCCCGCCGTGTTATCGACGCTGTGCACGTTGATCGCCATTGCCGCCGCATAGTCGAAGGAACGCAGCACGCCACTGACATCCTTGTACGGGCTGTGTTTGCCCCGACGTTCATGCAAGGGCCGCGCCGGTTCCCCCTCGAAGTCGATCAAGTACGCATCGCCCTTGATCACCAGCACCTGGCCCAGATGCAGGTCGCCATGCACACGAATGCGCAAGCCGCCTGCAGTCTTTTTGCCCAACGCTTGCACATGTCCGAGGATGGCTTTTTTGTTGTCCAGTAAACGGCTGACCAGGGTCTGGTCCGCCGGGCTCAGTTGATGTTGATGCTGCTTGAGCAAGTTCAGCGCGTGCTCGATTTGCGTTGCGACATCCCTGGCCGAGGCCAGCGCCTCCTTCTGCGTGGTGACCTGCGGCAAGAAGTCCGGGTTGGCATTGGGCGCTGCCAGCACCTGATGCATTTCCCCCAGGCGCCGGCCCAGCATACCGGCGAAATCTTTCAGTTCGCCGAGCGCGTTGTAGTGTTGCTCCTGCTCGGACATGGCGTCGGCCAGTTCATCGCGCAGCGCCCGTTCGAGGTTGTTTTGCGTCCACTCCCAGGCATCGCCCTGATTGTTCAGGTAGCCCTGGGCGATCATCAGCAGGTTGTCCTCACCCGCCCCGTCCCGGCGCACCACGGCCCCTAGCAGTGGCGAAATATTGCTGAACCCGGCTGCGGTCAGACAGGCGCTCATTTCCAGTTCGGGGTGCACGCCGCTGGCGACCTTGCGGATCAGCTTGAGCACCATGCTGTTGCCGATCACCACCGAGCTGTTGGACTGTTCCGCCGACAGGTAGCGCACCGACGACTCGGCGTTGAGGCCGAGTTTTTCCAGTTCGGGGGTGGACTCGAAGCGAATATCGCCATCGCTGCAGGCCAATACGGTGCCATCCTGAATGCCTTGCAACACGGCATGCACGAAGGATTCCAGGCTGAAGGCATCGGTGATCAGGCCGACCTGGCGTCCGCGCCGTACCCGCGACAGCGCCAGCTGCTGCGGTAGCGGCGTACCGACCTGATCCTCGGAGATAAAGCCGAACGGCAACTGATAGCGACTGCTCTGGCCAGCGCTGGTGACATTGATCTCACTGAACAGCACCGGATGTTGCGCATCGCCGAAGCGCACGCCGTAGGCCAGATCGACCTGCTCGATGGCGGCGTCCTTGCCGGCGAACCAGCGTCGATTCTGCAACCAGCTGGGCAGGATGCTCTGCTCAAGGGTGTGGCGTGACGGCGCTTCAAGCAGTTCCTCCATGCGTTTTTTCAGCACCAGCGTGGTGAAGTCCGGCAGGCTCTGTGCGGGCTCCACATGCCAGCTGGGCATCTGGTTTTCCGCGGCGAGGCCGAACCAGTAAAAGCCATAGGGCGCGAGGGTCAGGAGGAAATTCAGCTGGCCGATGGGCGGGAACGCGTTACCCCCGAGCATCTCCACCGGCACCATGCCGACGTAGGCCGACAAATCGAGCTCGGCGGCCTGGGCACTGCGCGACACGTTGGCCACGCACAGGATGACTTCGTGTTTGCCGTCCGCCCCGGTGTATTCACGGGTGTAGGCCAGGATCCGCCGGTTGCTCGGCGACAGCATTTTCAATGTACCGCGCCCGAAGGCCTTGGATTGCTTGCGCACGGCGAGCATGCGCCGGGTCCAGTTCAACAGCGAATGCGGGTCGCCGGCCTGGGTTTCGACATTGACCGACAGGTAACCGTATTGCGGGTCCATGATCGGTGGCAGCACCAGGCTGGCCGGGTCGGCGCGGGAGAAACCGCCGTTGCGGTCGATGGACCATTGCATCGGCGTGCGCACGCCATCGCGGTCGCCGAGGTAGATGTTGTCACCCATGCCGATCTCGTCGCCGTAATACAGGGTCGGCGTGCCAGGCATCGACAGCAACAGGCTGTTGAGCAGTTCGACCCGGCGTCGGTCACGCTCCACCAGCGGCGCCAGGCGCCGGCGAATCCCCAGGTTGATCCGTGCGCGACGGTCGGCGGCGTAGTAATTCCACAGGTAATCGCGTTCCTTGTCGGTGACCATCTCCAGGGTCAGTTCATCGTGGTTGCGCAGGAAGATCGCCCATTGGCAGTTGGCGGGAATATCCGGGGTCTGGCGCAGAATGTCGGTGATCGGGAAGCGATCTTCCTGGGCCAGCGCCATGTACATGCGCGGCATCAACGGGAAGTGAAAGGCCATGTGGCATTCGTCGCCGTTCAGGCCTTTCCTGTCGGTGTCGCCGAAGTACAACTGGGTGTCCTCCGGCCACTGATTGGCTTCCGCCAGCAGCATGCGGTCGGGGTAATTGGCGTCGATTTCGGCGCGGATCTGTTTCAGGACATCGTGGGTTTCCGGCAGGTTTTCGTTGTTGGTGCCGTCGCGCTCGATCAGGTAGGGAATCGCATCCAGGCGCAAGCCGTCGATGCCCATGTCGAGCCAGTAACGCATCACCGACAGCACCGCTTTCATGACTTGCGGGTTATCGAAATTCAGGTCCGGCTGGTGGGAGTAGAAACGGTGCCAGAAGTATTGGCCGGCGACCGGGTCCCAGGTCCAGTTGGACTTTTCGGTGTCGAGGAAAATGATGCGGGTGCCGTCGTATTTCTGATCGTCGTCGGACCACACGTAGAAGTCCCGCGCCGCCGACCCCGGTTTGGCCTTGCGTGCGCGCTGGAACCACGGGTGCTGGTCGGAGGTGTGGTTGATGACCAGTTCGGTGATCACCCGCAGGCCGCGTTTGTGTGCCTCGGCAATGAACCGCCTGGCATCGGCCATGGTCCCGTAGTCACTGTGCACGCCGCGGTACTCGGCGATGTCATAACCGTCGTCGCTCCGTGGCGAGGGATAGAAGGGCAAGAGCCAGATGGTGTTGACGCCCAGGTCGGCAATGTAGTCGAGCTTGGCGATGAGGCCGGGAAAGTCGCCGATCCCGTCATTGTTGGAGTCGAAATACGATTTGACGTGTACTTGATAGATCACCGCATCCTTGTACCAGAGCGGGTCCTTGATGAACGTGGCTGCCTTGGGTTTCTTCGCCATGTGAAACTCCTGGTGAATTCAACTTTGGCCACAGGTTGAACCCCAGTGGTGAAGGGCTTACCTGTGGCGAGGGGGCTTGCCCCCGTTCGGCTGCGAAGCAGTCGTCAATACAGCGACTCGGTGTTGTTGAAAGAAAAAGCGGGGGTCGCTTCGCGACCCAACGGGGGCAAGCCCCCTCGCCACAGACAAGCTCCCTCGCCACAGAGATTGTGGTGTTCTCAAGAGGCGGTAATGCGCCAGATCCCGAACGGCTGGTACGCCGGGTCGATCCGCATGAACTGATGCTTGCCGTGCCAGGTCCAGCGATGGCCATTCATCAGGTCTTCGCCCTGGGTGCTGGCGTCGTCGGGCAAACCCATTTCCCACAGCGGCAACTCGAAGTTCGCCTCCTGCACGTTGTGCGGATCGAGACTGACCGCCACCAGAATAAAGTTGCTGCCGTCAAAACTGCGTTTGCCGAAGTACAGGATGTTGTCGTTCCAGGCGTTGTAGACCTTCAGGCCCAGATGCGTGTGCAGCGCCGGGTTCTGCCGACGGATGCGGTTGAGCTGGGCAATCTCGGCAATGATGTTGCCCGGCGCGTTGAAGTCCCTGGGGCGGATCTCGTACTTCTCGGAGTCGAGGTACTCCTCCTTGCCCGGTACCGGTGCCGACTCGCACAACTCGAAACCCGAATACATGCCCCACAGGCCCGAGCCCATGGTCGCCAGCACGGCGCGGATGAGAAACCCGGGACGCCCGGACTCATGCAGGAACGCCGGGTTGATGTCCGGTGTATTGACGAAAAAATTCGGCCGATAACACTCGCGCCACGGCGATTCGTTGAGTTCGGTGAAGTAAGTCGCCAGTTCGGCCTTGGTGTTGCGCCATGTGAAATAGGTATAGCTCTGGGAATAACCGACCTTGCCCAGGCGCGCCATCATCGCCGGAGTAGTAAAGGCCTCGGCAAGGAAGATCACTTCGGGGTACAGCGCCCGTACATCGGCGATCAGCCATTGCCAGAACGGCAGCGGCTTGGTGTGCGGGTTATCGACGCGAAAGATCTTCACGCCCTCCTCGACCCAGCCCACCACGATGTCGCGCAGCTCCACCCACAGGCTCGGAATCGCCTCGGGGGCATAGAAGTCGACGTTGACGATGTCCTGGTATTTCTTCGGCGGGTTCTCCGCGTACTTGATCGTGCCGTCAGGCCGCCAGTTGAACCAGCCGGGGTGCTGCTTGAGCCATGGGTGGTCCTGGGAGCACTGGATGGCGAAGTCGAGGGCGATTTCCAGGCCGTGCGCCGCAGCGGCCGAGACCAGTCGCCGGAAGTCTTCGCGAGTCCCCAACTGCTTGTGAATCGCCTCGTGGCCGCCCTCCTCGCTACCGATCGCATAGGGACTGCCCGGATCATCGGGGCCTGCCGTCAGCGAGTTGTTCGGGCCCTTGCGGTAACTGCGCCCGATCGGGTGGATCGGCGGAAAATACAGCACATCGAAGCCCATGTCGTGGATCATCGCCAGCCGCGAATGCACATCGTTGAAAGTACCGTGGCGCTCCGGGCTGTCGGTGATCGAACGCGGGAACAATTCATACCAACTGGCGAATTGCGCCAGCTCGCGCTCCACATCCACCGGGTACTCCGGGCTCAGGCTGAGGTAAGCACGATGATCGACGCGGGCCATGAGGTCGGCGCTACGTTGGTGCAAAAACAGTGCGACCTGCTCGGTTTCGAGCAGTCCTGCCAGTTCATGGTGCAATGCCGCCAATTGCTCGCTGAGTTGCCCTTCACTGCGCTCGGCGGCTTGCTGCACCTGGATCCGCCCTTCCTGCAATTCGAGGCTGACGGGCACCGCTGCCATATGCTTCTTTTCAAGTTCGTAGCGAAAACTGGCGAACTGGTCGATCCAGGCTTCGATACAGAACAGATAACGGCCCTGACTGTTCACCCGGAACTGCCCCTGCCAACCGTTGTTGCCCAGATCGTGCATGACAGCGCTTTGCCAGACGTCCTCGTCCTCGGACCGCCAGCGCACGCGAACCGCCAGCTTGTCATGTCCGTCGGCAAAGACCTTGGCCGTCACCACCACATCCTGCCCCACCACCGCCTTGACCGCGAACTGCCCGCCTTCAAGGGTCGGCATGATGTTTTCTATGACTATGCGCGGCAGCAACAGCGCCTGCGACAGCGGCATGTGCGGGTTGTAGCTCAACTCAGTCGGTTTTTCAGCCGTCATCGAGCCTCTCTCCTTACGCCCCATGGACGCGCTTGTGTCGGGTCGCCATCCCGTTGGGCCATCCGCCCCGGGACGTACTCACTTAGGTTCCGAGCGATGGCTGCCGGGAAAAGTTCATCAGCAATTTGCGGAATCAAATCGTTCGCACTGCAGTCCACCAACTTAAGCACGACTCACGCCATGTGCCACTGGAGGCTTGAACCATGACCAATCCATTCCCGGCAGAAACCCCCGATCCAAACATCGACAACCCGGTGATACCGCCGAGCGAACCACAACCGGTGCCCGAACAGGACCCACCCGGCACGACTCCGCCGCCAAGGGAAGAACCGCCAGCGACGATGCCGCCGGTGATTGTGAATCCTGAATGAAGACAGTTGATCGTTCCTGCCTCGACAGCAGGAACGATCATCAAAAATGAATGACGCTTCCCAAGTACCTGTAGTACCGATCCTAAAGCACCAATTCTGCCCGTCCGACACTTTACGAAACCTACACCCCGCGCCTTATATAGCCACCACTTCTTCAGCCTTGAGGGTGGTTAGCCATGAAAACGTTTTTTTCCAGCGTCAGCGAATTCACAAACAGAGCTAGCGCACAGCACCACGCGCTACACCGTGAACGACCCACCGACGGCTGGCCATCCCGTGAAAATATTCAACTACGAATTTCTTTGCTTCGAAGCCGAACGCAATCCCTCTGGACAATCAACCAAAAGCTCAATCATCAGGGAACTGGAGAAACATCTGCTGCACGGTGATATGGACTACTGCCAGCACGAACTCTCGGAAACGAAGAGCAACGAGCAGGACTCAGGCTGTGAAGCGACTGCGCAGACAGGGTTAATCCCTGACAGCTCCTAGTCCTTGTCAATCAGCTTCACGATCCTCGGCATCACACTGAATACCCCCAGCGCCAACAGCGTGCTGAGCACTGCCGTCGCCTCCCGGCCCAGCCCGGTGGCGACGCCGATGGCGGCGGTCATCCACAGGCCGGCGGCGGTGGTCAGGCCCTTGACGTCGCTTTCGTCGCCGTCGTGGTTTTTCAGGATGGTACCGGCCCCCAGAAAGCCGATACCGGCAATCACGCCCTGCACGACCCGACTCATGGCATCGGCCTGTGAACCGGACATCTGCGGCACCAGTACAAACAGCGCCGCCCCCATCGCCACCAGCATGTGGGTGCGCACACCAGCGGCCTTGCCCTGGTGCTCGCGTTCGAACCCGAGAATCCCGCCCAGCAAGGCGGCCATCAACAGACGTACGGTCATCCGCGTCAGTTGCGAGGCATCGGTAATGTCGGCGAACTCGGCTTGCAGGGTCACCCAGACTTCGTGCCACCAGGCGTTCATGGTGTTGTCCTTGTGAGGAGCCATGGAGAGTGGACCGCAGCGACCATTAATCGGTTGCACAGAACGATGACCGGCGGTTGCGGCCTGACACTTCAGATACCCCTGAAAATGGATTCCGCCATGACCGTGCGCATTGAGAACCAGACCTGCTTTTTCACCACCGAAAATGGCGAACAAATTCGTCTGTGTCCTGACGTGACCATCGTCACCGATGGAAGCAAAGCCATGTCGGCGGTGGACATCGAAGGCCAGCGGATCTACATCACCGAAGCGGAAGCCGACGCCTTGACCGTCGCAGGCGCGGTGGATGGACGTCGGCACCTGAAAGCCAGCGACAGTGATTCGTTGATTTGACTGCCGTTGATCAACACCCGCCGCAGCTGTTTTGCCCAGGCGTTTACACCTTTGTGCGACGGCTGCTTCAAGTTGTCGCAGGCCGGGCGGGCACGGCCATCTGATCCGCTTTTTAATGCAATACCTGAGTCTGTTATGCAAACAGATCGCCGCTCATAGTGCTCATGCCTGATGGAGGCTGATGAGCGAAAGACCATGAGCGAAAGAATCCCCGTCCGAACCGTAGAAACATTCGAGCCTTCGCGTCCAAAGACGAAGGCCAAAACCAGTGACAACCTGATCCACACCCGCAGCTTCACCGGGCTGTTCCGCAACCTGCGCATCAGCGGCGCGGGTTTTCTGTTTTTGCTGTTTTTCGGCACCGTGTGGTTGAACTGGGGCGGCCGACAGGCGGTGCTCTGGGATCTTTCCGAAAGTAAATTCCATATCTTCGGCGCGACTTTCTGGCCGCAGGACTTCATCCTGCTGTCGGCGCTGTTGATCATCGCCGCGTTCGGCCTGTTCGCGATCACCGTGTTTGCCGGCCGGGTCTGGTGCGGCTACACCTGCCCACAAAGTTCGTGGACCTGGATCTTCATGTGGTGCGAGAAAGTCACCGAGGGCGAGCGCAACCAACGGATCAAGCTGCAAGCCGCGCCGTGGGGCGTCAACAAACTGATGCGCCGCTCGGCCAAACACACCTTGTGGCTGGCCATCAGCCTGCTGACCGGCCTGACCTTCGTCGGCTACTTCACTCCGATACGGCCACTGGCCGAAGAGCTGCTGACCTTGCAAATGAGCGGCGTCAGCCTGTTCTGGGTGTTGTTTTTTACCGGTGCCACCTACATCAATGCCGGCTGGTTGCGTGAAGCGGTGTGCATGCACATGTGCCCTTACGCGCGGTTCCAAAGCGTGATGTTCGACAAGGACACCCTGACCATTTCCTACGACGTGGCCCGTGGCGAAAACCGTGGCCCGCGCAAACGCGAGGTCAAACCCGCCGAGGTCGGTTTGGGCGATTGCATCGATTGCCAGCTCTGCGTACAGGTTTGCCCGACCGGCATCGACATCCGCGATGGCTTGCAGATGGAATGCATCGGTTGCGCCGCGTGCATCGACGCCTGCGATTCGATCATGGACAAAATGGGCTACGCCCGGGGACTGATCAGCTATACCTCCGAACATCAGTTGCAAGGTGGCAAGACGCACCTGCTGCGCCCGCGCCTGATCGGCTACACCACCGTGCTGCTGGTGATGATCGCCGCTCTGGTGGTGGCATTGGTGGAACGGCCGATGGTCTCGCTCGACGTCAGCAAGGACCGGGGCCTGTTTCGCGAAAACAGCCGGGGGCAGATCGAAAACATCTACAGCCTGAAGGTGATCAACAAGACCCAGCAGCGTCAGGACTATCAATTGAGTCTGGTCGATGCCAATGATTTCGAGTTGCAAGGCAAGACAGTGCTGAGCCTGGCGCCGGGCGAGATTGTCGACCTGCCTGTGTCGGTGGCGATGCTCACGGAACGCCCGGCCAGCAGTTCGCAGAGCATCAGCTTCAAAGTGGTCGACAGCGATGAACCTGGCGTCTACAGCGTTGCGAAGAGCCGGTTTGTTGCGCCAATGAATCGCTGAGCCTTTAAGATGTTGACCTTGGTGAAGTGCAGTCTTGTTTTGGCAACGCAATGCACTGTGGCGAGGGGGCTTGCCCCCGTTGGACTGCGTAGCAGTCCCATTTTGGCGCCGATTCGCGACCCAACGGGGCGGTGCGGCGCTCCGACAAGCCCCCTCGCCACAGGCAGCCCCCTCGCCACAATTAATCGAAACGACTCCATTGCGGGACACCGATGAAACGCTACGAAAAATTCGCCGACGACATCGCAGAACTGATCCGCTCCGGCGTCCTCGGACCGGGCCAGCGTGTGCCGTCAGTGCGCTACGCCAGCCAGACCTACGGCGTCAGCCCGTCGACGGTGTTCCAGGCCTACTACCTGCTGGAGCGCCGTGGACTGATCCGCGCCCGTCCGCGCTCCGGCTATTTCGTCAATGCCCATGCGCCGCGACCGTTTTCCGAGCCGGTGATCAGCAACCAGGTCAACGAATCCACGGAAGTCGACGTCAGCGAACTGGTGTTTTCGGTACTCGACTCGATCAAGGACCCGAACACCGTGCCGTTCGGCTCGGCATTCCCCAGCCCGACACTGTTCCCCCTGCAACGCTTGTCCCGCTCCCTGGCCAGCGCCACCCGCGAGATGGACCCGCGCATGGTGGTCACCGACATGTCGCCCGGCAACCCGCAGCTGCGCCGGCAAATCGCCCTGCGCTACATGGTCGGCGGGCTGATGCTGCCCATGGAAGAACTGCTGATCACCAACGGCGCCCTGGAAGCCCTCAACCTGTGCCTGCAAGCAGTGACGCAACCTGGCGACCTGGTGGCCATCGAAGCCCCGGCGTTTTACGCGTGCCTGCAAGTGCTCGAACGCCTGAAACTCAAAGCCGTGGAAATCCCCGTGCACCCGCGCGACGGCATCGACCTCGGCGTGCTCGAACAAACCCTGGAACGCCATCCGATCAAGGCCTGCTGGTGCATGACCAGCTTCCAGAACCCCATGGGCGCCACTGTGCCCGAGGCCAAGAAACAACAGCTCGTGGAACTGCTGCGCCGCCACCAGGTGCCGCTGATCGAAGACGATGTCTACGCCGAACTGTATTACGGTCAACAAGCCCCGAAACCGGCCAAGGCATTCGATACCGAAGGCCTGGTGATGCATTGCGGGTCGTTCGCCAAAAGCCTGGCCCCCGGTTACCGCATCGGCTGGGTCGCCGCCGGGCGTTACGCGCAGAAAATCGAACGCCTGAAACTCATGACCTCGCTGTGCGCGTCCATGCCGGCACAGGCAGCGATCGCCGACTACTTGCAACACGGCGGCTACGACCGGCACCTGCGTAAATTGCGTCACGCGCTGGAAGACCAGCAAGCCGCCATGCTCGCCGCCATCGCCCGCTATTTCCCGGCGCAGACGCGGGTCAGCCAACCGGCGGGCGGATACTTTTTGTGGCTGGAATTGCCGGAGCAGATGGATTCGTTGAAGTTGTTTCAGATGGCGCTGGCGCAGGGGATCAGCATTGCGCCGGGGCCGATTTTCTCGCCGACGCAAAGGTTCAGGAATTGTATTCGGTTGAATTATGGGAGCCCGTGGGATGAGGTCTCGGAGAAGGCGATGGAGACGTTGGGGCGGATTGTGCGGTCGTTTAACAGCTAGGGATTTCGAACTCTAATCTCCCCACTAAGTGCCTTTGCAAAGCTCATCAGTGTATCGGCATTACGACGAGCCATTGAAGTTCGTAGTGACATATCGTTTTTAAAAATTTGAACCGCTTGTTCCAAATCAGGCGCCCCTGTTTCCGGGACAAAGTCGACGCCATTCATCATCTCGAAATTTACAACAGGAAAATCCCTATCATGAAAAACATGGTAGGAATATACCTCTCCAGGCATGATCGCTGTGCGCTCAGGAATATACCAATAATCTAAACTTTTAAAAACCTGACTTAAATGAGTTAGCTCGTGCCCCAAGGACAAAGCATTTATTTCGGTCTCGCCACGCGCAAAAACATTACTATTAAAATAAATTTTTCTCTCTGAATCATTCAACAAAACGAAAGCTGCCTGCTTACCCTCAGTGTACGCCACCAATCTATTCGGATGACTGCTAACATGGGCAATATCCATTAGTAACTCACGGTAGCCACTACTAAAATAGTCGATATCTTTTTGTGCGACCTGCTTAATACCAAAATATGCTTCAAACGCACTTTTGTCCAAATCATTACCTTCAAGCTCAGCAATCGCATATGTTAGTATCGATTTTAACTCTTGAAATGCCTCATCTAAGCTTTTTGCCACCTCAGGCATATACTTTCTAATGTCATCCATCCCTCGCTGCTCTATTCGCTCCGTCACATCATTATTTCTCTCAAACAAGAAATTACTGATATAGGTAAGGATTGGAAAACGACCTTCCTGATCCACATATACCGCAGGACTATTTCTAACAAACCTATAAAAATTCAACCCATCCACATCCCCCGCCGGATCCGGATTCAACCAGCGCTGCAACCACGGCGCGTAGTACCGCGCGCCATAGTAATAAAGCCCCGTCGTATCCCGCTCCTTGCCCGAATAACGAATGGTCTTGTAGCTGGTTTCCACCTCGTGCCGTCCCGCCAGCCACGCCGTGCCACCGAAGGGGTAATACACTTCCTGGCTGATGGTTTTAGCCTGGGCATCGACTTCAAATGCACTCGATCCCAGGTGATCGTCGAAGCAGTAACGCCACTGATCGTTGTCCAATCCCGCTGGCGGCGGACTGTCCCAATGCAGCAGGCGCACGCTGCAGCGCCCGGCTTGAACAGTGATGACTTGCAACCGCTCACCGGTGGCACTGTTGTTGTGCAACTCAATGCCCGGCAAGTAACGCACTTCGCACGTGTTAACGACGGATTTTGCCGCCACTGTCTGCCACTTGCGCAGGCGAGCGCCTTCGCTGTCGTAGACATACCTCTCGATGTCGTCAGCGCCTTCAATCCGTGCCACTTGAGTGACTTGGGCCAACTGATTACGCCCATTCCACTGCAAAGCCTGCCCAGGTTGCAGCTCCAGCAGGTTGCCGCGAGCGTCGAACAGCTCGTCAATGGCCGGCTGGCCGGCTCGATCTTTCACGCTGCGATTGCTGTGCGATGCCACGCGCATGATCAAGGTGTCGTCTACCGCGCCGTGATGCAGACGCTGCAGCAGATTGCCCGCCTCATCGTAGTGATAGGTTTCGCTGTAGTTGCACCAGCGACTGGCGTCCGGCGGGCCGAATCCCTGCCACTCGGGCAATGCTGGCCCCAACGACGGTTTGGCGGTTTCCCAGCCGGTGGCGCTGATTAGCTGGTAGAGCGTGTCGTAGGCGAAGCGCCGTACCGGCTCGATGCGCTGATTGGCAAAGTACTGAATGGGCAGCGCCGCGTCGGCGATTTCGGTGATGTTGCCTGCGGGGTCGTAGCCGTAACTGAGCTTCTGCAAATATCCCTGAACGGGGCCTTGGGTATCGAGGTTCGTCAGGCGTCCATTGGCCGGATCATAAGCGCTGAAGGTGCGCATGCCATTGCCGGCCCGCTCCTGTTCTATCTGGCCAAAAGCGTTGTACTCGATGGCATTGACCAGCGTGTCGGCGACGGATTGGCCAGCCCGTTGTAGCCCGACCGAATGCAGTTGCCCGGCGCGGTCATAGGTGAAATGTCGGGTATGACTTTTGGCGTCGGTTTGATGCGAGAGCTCACCCGAAGGCAGGAAGGACCAGGATGCCCGTGCCCCCTCGCCCGGTTCCAGCAGACGGTCGCGCTCCGCTTCTACAAGGGGCCAATCGGGCGGATCAAAACTGTTCAAGAAATGCCGAATCTCAAGCAGTACAGCCGCTGACATCCCGTAATCGGAAAGCAATCGACTCCCTGCCGGATCATCCTGTCGGATCGGCTGACCACAGCGATTGTGCCGGGCCTCTTCATCTGTCGCAGCGCCCCATAGGATGCGCTCGGCACAGCGCTCCACCTCACCGACGCCTTGCTCGAACATCGCCACCGGCCGCAGCGACGAATCATGCTCAGTGCGACGATGCCAACCGCGTTGATCCCATGACTCGATTACCTGCCCGGCTGCACCGGGCAAATCGACTTGCCAGCCAGCATCGACACTGTCGCTGCACAGCGGCTGATTCGAAAGGCTGTAAGTGGTGGACAGGTTTGAAGGCGCATCGAGCAACGCAAACAATCGCGGATCGCGTTGCCGAGCAAGACGGCCAGCCCCGTCATACAGCTGATGCGTGATCCGTGACTCGGGCGGATCCCCGGCCACGCGACGGTGATAAGCCACCGTACGAACAGCTAAACCGCGAGGGTCGACGGCGTTCAGCGTTGGTGTGTGGATGTGCATGCACAAGGCGCCCGACTTTGAGAGGCTTCAACACACGCAGTGTTCGGTTGCGTGGCTCGTCGCCAATCTAGGCGCCCTTGTCAGCAGCGTCTACTGTCAGAAATAACAGTTGGATGCTTGCGGGCTCAACTCAGCGTCCACCACCAAGATCAACAAATGTCCCCGTCGCATAAGAAGCCTTGTCCGACAACAACCAGACAATCGCCTCGGCCACTTCATCCGGACGCCCGCCCCGTGCCATCGGGATCGCCGATTCCAGCTTGCTGACCCGGTCCGGATCGCCGCTCAAGGCATGGAAATCGGTGTAGATGTAGCCCGGGCGCACGGCGTTGACACGGATCCCCTCTCCCGCCACTTCCTTGGACAGGCCGATGGTGAAGGTGTCCAGCGCACCTTTTGACGCTGCGTAGTCGACATATTCGTTGGGCGCGCCCAAGCGTGCGGCCACCGAGGACACGTTGACGATACTGCCGCCCTGCCCGCCGTGCTTGGGCGACATGCGCAGGATCGCGTGCTTGGCGCAGAGGATCGGCGCCAGGACGTTGGTTTTCATGATCTTGAGAATGCGGAACTCGGACATTTCGTCGACCCGGGACTTTTGCCCCACGGTCCCGGCGTTATTGACCAGCGCCGTGACCCGGCCCAGTTCACTGTCGACCCGATGGAACAGCGCGATGACTTCGTCTTCGATGCTGACGTCGGCCCGTACTGCAATGGCTTGCGCACCGAGGGCGCGGACTTGCTCCAGCACGCCGAGTGCGGCCTTTTCGTCCGCCTGGTAATTGATGCAGATCCGATAGCCCTGCGCGGCGGCCAACAGTGCGGTGGCGGCACCAATGCCGCGGCTGCCGCCGGTGATGACGATGACTTTGTCCATGCGAGCCTTCCCCCAATCAAAGCTTAAGCGGTCGGGGGCAAGAATAACCGCCATTGGCGGTTTTTGCATGGCTTCGGTGGCGTTTGCACAGACGCCATCGCGGGCAAGCCACGCTCCCACAGAATATGCAAAACCTGTGGGAGCGTGGCTTGCCCGCGATGAACGATGACACGGACTGTCAAGCCAGCGCCAATCGCTCCGAGCGATGGATTTCCATCATGAAACCTTCGGCCGGCAGCGGATGCCCCAGCAGGTAACCCTGTAACGAGTCGCAGCCCAGTTGCGTCAGGAAGTCCTGCTGCGAACCCGTCTCCACACCTTCGGCAACGATGCGCAACCCCAGCGCCTGGCCGAGAGCCACGATGGCCGAAACGATGGCGGCGTCATCGCTGTCGTGCTCCAGGTCACGGACAAAACCGCGGTCGATCTTCAGTTCGTTGGCCGGCAAGCGCTTGAGGTACATCAAACTCGAATAACCGGTGCCAAAATCGTCGATGGACAGGTCGACACCCATTTCCGAGAGTTCCTGAAGCACCGTCATGCTCGCGTCGGCATCGCTCATGGCGGTGGTTTCAGTGATTTCCAGGGTCAGGCTATTGGCCGGCAGATGGTGAGTCGCCAATGCCTTGGCGACGCTCTGGACCAGTCCGGCATGGCAAAACTGGATGGCCGACAGGTTCACGGCGATGCGCCAATCGGTGTAGCCCAGCACGTACCACTCGCGCATCTGGCGGCACGCTTCGTTGAGCACCCACTCGCCGATCGGAATGATCAGCCCGGTCTTTTCCGCCAGTTCGATGAATTTGTCCGGCAACAGCAAGCCTTGCGTCGGATGCTCCCAGCGCAACAGGGCCTCGGCGCCCACCGGCCGGCCATTGGCGGCATCGAACTTGGGCTGGTAATGCAGGCTGAATTCCTGATGCTCCACGGCATTGCGCAGGTCCTGCAACAATTGCAGTTGCTTACGCGCGTTGGTGTTCATCGAGGCGTCGAAAAAGCTGTAGCCGTTTTTACCCGCGCCCTTGGCGTGGTACATCGCCGCGTCGGCGTTCATCAGCAATTCGTGGGCGGACTGCCCGTTACCCGGATAGAGCGCGATGCCGACACTGGCGGAAATGTGCAAATCATGTTCGGCAACCCGGAACGCCCGTGCAATCAACCCGACCTGGCGGGCCGCGAGGTTCAAGGCATCGTTCTGCTCGCTCAATTGCACCAGCAACACGAACTCATCGCCGCCGATCCGCGCCAGGGTGTCCTGGCTGCGCAAGTCTTCGCGCAGGCGCAGGGCCACTTCGCGCAACAGCAAGTCGCCCATGTGGTGACCGAAGGCATCGTTAACGGGTTTGAAGCCGTCCAGGTCGATGAACATCAGGGCAAAGCAACCACCCTCTTCACGAACCCGCGACATGGCCTGATCGATTCGGTCGGCGAGCAACGTCCGGTTCGGCAACCCGGTGAGGGTGTCATGCAGGGCCAATTGGGTCAGTTCACGGTTGGCTTCGGTCAGCGACTGGGCCAGGCTCGCGGTGCGAGCCTCCAGGCGTGCATCGAAGATCGAGGTCAGCAAGGCGATGCTCAGCACCGCCAGCGTGGTGATCAACACCAGGTTGTCCAGGCCCTTGCCGTTCAGACCGTCGACCGCTGCCCCGCAAAAGCTGCCATCGGCAAAGCGTGCAGCGGCCATCCCGGTGTAGTGCATGCCGACGATGGCAATGCCCATGATCACGGCGGCACCGCCACGGATCAGACGGACATAAGGCGTGTGTTGACGCAAACGGAAAGCG
Organism: Pseudomonas sp. QLc11A; assembly: GCF_052112305.1. Classification (NCBI taxonomy): domain Bacteria; kingdom Pseudomonadati; phylum Pseudomonadota; class Gammaproteobacteria; order Pseudomonadales; family Pseudomonadaceae; genus Pseudomonas; species Pseudomonas sp. QLc11A. Next base: position 75,278 of record NZ_JAVAJJ010000026.1, on the reverse strand, counting down.
ATCCACAATGCCGCGCCAGAGGCCCCGACAGCGATCATCAGCGACGCGCCGAACAGCGTCGGGTCATAGTCGATGCCTGGTTGCATGCGCATGGCAGCCATACCGGTGTAATGCATCGCGCTGATGCCGGCGCCCATGACCAGCGCGCCAAAGGCCAGTTGCCAGGCCGGCAGTTTTGGCTGGCTGACCAGCCACAGCGCAAAACCGCTGGAGAGCACGCCGATCAACAGCGACAACAGGGTGATTGCGCCGTCATAGCCCAGATCGATTGGCAGCTTGAATGCGAGCATGCCGATAAAGTGCATCGACCAGATGCCGATGCCCATGGCAATGGCCCCGCCCGCGGTCCACAAATGCACGGCGCGGCCTTTGGCAGTGGCAATGCGTCCGGTCAAGTCGAGTGCGGTATAGGAAGCGAGAATCGCGACACAGAGCGAAATGATAACCAGGGTGGGGGAATAGCTACCGATGAGCATGGGGACTTCTCGCGAATGCCCCCATTAATGGTATTGATTCTCGCCGGGGGAAAATGCGGCGATTGTACTGATTCCGAATGAGAACGCACTCACAAAATGAGCAAAGGGCCATCAGTCCGATGAAACGCTTGTTTTAAGGTTTTACATTAACTCGCGTCAAGCTGCTGGCACCACAAAACCTGTGGGAGCGAGCTTGCTCCGGGCGGCGTTCCGACGATAGCGGTGGGTCAGGCAACATCCATGCTGAATGTGACTCAGCCATCGCGAGCAAGCTCGCTCCCACAGGGATTGCAGCGTACGTTAGATTGCGTTATCGGCTCTCGCTCACTTCAAGCTGCCCGTCCCAGCCACCTCCCAGCGCGGCGATCAACTGCACGCTGGCGATCAGGCGGCTTTGCAACAGGTCCAGGTTGCTGCGCTCATTGTTCAGCGCCGCCGCCTGGGTCACCACCACATCGATGTAGGCGATCAAGCCGGCCTTGTACTGGTTCTGGGTCAGGCGCAACGATTCACGGGCGGCGTCCAGCGCCTGTTGGCGCACGACAGCTTCGTCCTGCAGCACCTTGAGTTGCACCAGGAAGTTTTCAACTTCGCGGAATCCGTCCAGCACGGTCTGGCGGTACTTGGCCACTGTTTCGTCATAGGCCGCCTCACTGCGGTCGACTTCCGCCGAGCGCTGGCCGCCGTCGAACAGGGTCATGGCCAATTGCGGCCCGACCGACCAGAAGCGGTTCGGCAGGCTGAACAAGTCCTTCGAGGTACTGCTGCTGTAACCACCGTTCAAGCTCAGGGTCAGGTCCGGGTAATAGGCCGCCTTGGCCACACCGATGTTGGCGTTGGCAGCCATCACCGAACGTTCGGCGGATGCGATGTCCGGGCGACGCTCCAGCAACTGCGAAGGCAGGGCCACCGGCACTTGCGGCAACTGCGGAATGTCCTGGCTTTGCGCCAGGCTGAACTGCGCCGGCGGCAGGCCGATCAGCACGGCAATGGCGTTCTCGAACTGCGCGCGTTGCCAGATCAGGTCGACCATGTCCGCTTCGGTGCTCTTGAGCTGGGTCTGGGCCTGGGCCACGGCGTCCTTGCCCGATACGCCGGCGCGGTACTGGTTCTCGGTCATCTTCAGGGAACGCTGATAAGCCTCGACCGTGTCCTGGAGCAGGCGTTTCTGGCCATCGATCACGCGCAATTGCAGGTAATTCTGCACCAGTTCCGACTGTTGACTCAGGCGCATGGCCGCCAGATCGGCGAAGCTTGCCTGGGCATTCGCGGTATCGGCTTCCAGGCCACGGCGCAGCTTGCCCCACACATCCGCTTCCCAACTGACGCCCGCCTGGGCCGAATACGTGTCGCGAATACCGCTGGACGAACTGCTCAGGCTGGAGCTGCTGCTGCCTGTGCCCTGGCTTGAACGGTTCTTGCTGACGTTCAGGTCGACCGTGGGGAAAAACGCCCCGCGTGCGCTGCGCACCAAGGCCTGGGCCTGGCGGTACTGGGCTTCGGACTGGGCGACGGTCTGGTTGGCGCTGTTGAGCTTCTCGATCAGGCCATTGAGCTGTTGATCACCATACAGCTCCCACCATGCGCCGCGCGCCAGGGCATCGCTCGGGTTGGCCTGGCGCCAGCCTTCTGCTGCCTTGTACTGCGCAGGTTCCGCGGTTTGCGGGCGCTGGTAATCCGGGCCGACGGCGCAGGCACTGAGCATCGCCACGCACAGTGACAGGCTCAGCAGACGCGAGCCTCGAGCCGTGATCAGCGGTGCAGCCAGGTTGAAAAGCGAACGTTCAGTCATAGCGGAGTTTCCAGAGCAGCATCGGTACGCACCCCACGCCATTTGTTGAAGCGATGGCGCAGTTTGTCGAGATAGAGGTAAACCACTGGCGTGGTGTAAAGCGTCAGCACCTGGCTGAAGATCAGCCCGCCGATGATGGTCAGGCCCAGCGGCTGGCGCATTTCCGCCCCTTCGGCGCGGCTCAGCAGCAACGGCAAGGCACCGAGGATTGCCGCCAGGGTGGTCATCAGGATCGGTCGCAAACGTTGCAGGCAGGCACTGCGAATCGATTCCAGCGGTGCCATGCCCTGATGCCGCTCCAGCTGCAACGCCAGGTCGATCATCAGAATGGCGTTTTTCTTCACCACGCCGATCAGCAGAAACAGCCCCAGCAACGAAATCAGGCTGAACTCGCCGCCCAGCGCATAGATCGACAGCAGCGCACCGACCCCGGCGGACGGCAGGGTGGACAGGATGGTCAGCGGATGAATGTAGCTTTCGTACAGCACCCCCAACACCAGATACACCGCCACCAGCGCCCCCAGGATCATCCACGGCTGGCTTTTCTGGGTCGCCGCGAAAGCGTCGGCTGTACCGGCCATTTTCGCGATCACCTCTTCCGGCAGCCCGACCTTGGCAATCGCCCGCTCGATGGCGGCACCGCCCTGCTCCACGGTCACGCCTTCGGCCATGTCGAAGGCAATGCTTTCCGAGGCGAACTGGCCCTCGTGGCTGACCCGGTCGTTTTCCAGGCTGTTTTCGTAATGGGCGATGGTCGACAGCGGGATCCGCGCGCCATCGGCGGTGATGACCTGGACCTGCTTGAGGGTGATCGGGTCCTGGGCGTATTTCGGGTTGACCTCCATCACCACCTGATACTGGTTGAGGCTGTCGTAGATGGTCGAAATCTGCCGCTGGCTGTAGGCGTTGTTCAGCACTGCCGTGACCATGTCCATGTCGACACCCAGGCGCTTGGCCTGGTCGCGGTCGACGATCAGGGTCACTTGCCGGGCGCCCCGGCCTTCCCGCGCATCGATGGCCGTCAGTTCCGGCAAGGCCCTGAGCGCGGTGACGACTTTCGGATACCACTCGCGCAATGCCCCGAGATCCCCGCTTTGCAGGATGTAAGAGTATTGCGAGGTGGTCTGCTCACGGCCACCACCGAACTGCAGGTCCTGGTCGGCCATGAGCATCAGCTGTGCGCCGGGCACCTTGGGCATTTCCTTGCGCAGGCGTTCGATGACTTTCTGCGCGGAAATGTTGCGTTCCTTGATCGGCTTCAGCCGCACCAGCATGAAGGCGTTGTTGGTGCCGTTGTTGCCGCCGATGAAGCCGGCGACGCTTTCTACCGCCTCATCCTTCAAGACCGCCCGACGGAAAATCTCCATCTTCGGCTGCATCACGCTGAACGACAGGCCGTCGTCACCGCGCACGATACCGATCAGCTGACCGGTATCCTGCTGAGGTAAAAATGTTTTAGGAACAACAATATACAGCGCAATATTAACGCCGATTGTCACGAACAGGCTGAGCAACGTCAGGCGTTTGTGGCGCAGCACCCAGTCGAGGCTGGTGGCGTATTTGCCGACCATCCAGTCGTTGGCCCGCCGGCTCCAGCGTTGCAGGCGGTTCTCCTGCCCCGGCGTGTGCGGCTTGAGCCAGCGGGCGCAGAGCATCGGGGTCAGGGTCAATGACACCAGCAGCGAAACCACGATGGCCGCCGCCAGGGTGATGGAGAATTCGCGGAACAGGCTTTCAATGATCCCGCCCATGAACAGGATCGACAGGAACACCGCCACCAGCGACACGTTCATCGACAGCAGGGTGAAGCCGACTTCCTGGGCGCCGAGGTAGGCCGCCTTCATCGGTCGCACGCCTTCGTCGATGTGCCGGGAAATGTTCTCCAGCACCACGATGGCATCGTCCACCACCAGCCCGGTGGCCAGGATCAGCGCCATCAGCGACAGGTTGTTCAGCGAAAAGCCGTAGAGGTACATCACGGCAAAGGTACCGACCAGCGACACCGGCACCGCCAGGGTCGGGATCAGCGAGGCACGGAAGTTCCCGAGGAACAGGAACACCACCAGGATCACCAGCGCCACGGCGATCAGCAAGGTCATTTCCGCTTCGTGCAGCGTGGCCTTGATCACCGGGGAACGGTCCATGGCCAGGTTCAGCTTGACGCTGGCCGGCAACACCGCCTGCAACGCCGGCAACTGCGCCTTGATCTCGTTGACCGTCTCGATGATGTTGGCGCCGGCCTGCCGGTTGATCACCAGCAGCACCGCCGCGTCGTCGTTGAAGAAACCGCTGTTGTAGCGGTCTTCGACTCCGTCGCTGACCTTGGCCACGTCCTTGAGGCGCAGGGCCGCGCCGCCGTTGTAGTGGATGATCAGCGACTCGTAGTCCTTGGCTTTTTCCAGCTGGTCGTTGGCCTGGACCTGCCACAGACGTTGATCGTCCTCCACCGAGCCCTTGGGCCGGCGTACGTTGGCATTGGCGATGGTGTTGCGCACATCGTCCAGGGCCACGCCGTACTGGTTCAGCGCCTGCGGTTCGAGTTCGATACGCACCGCCGGCAGCGAACTGCCGCCGATCTGCACCTCGCCGACGCCCTGCACCTGGGACAGGCTCTGGGACAGGATCGTCGAGGCCAGGTCATAGAGCTGGCCTTTTTCCAGCACATCGGACGTCAGCGACAGCACCATGATCGGCGCCTGGGACGGGTTGACCTTCTTGTAGGTCGGCATGCTGCGCATCCCGCTGGGCAACAGGTTGCGCGAGGCGTTGATGGCCGCCTGCACTTCCCGCGCCGCGCCGTTGATGTCGCGGTCCAGGTCGAATTGCAGGATCACCCGGGTCGATCCCTGGCTGGAGCGGCTGCTCATGGTGTTGACCCCGGCAATCGCGCCGAAGGAGCGTTCCAGCGGCGTGGCCACCGTCGACGCCATCACCTCGGGACTGGCCCCGGGCAGGCTGGCCTGGACCACGATCACCGGAAAGTCCATTTGCGGCAGCGGCGACACGGGCAGTAAACCGAAGCTCACGCCACCCAGCAGCATGATGGCCAGGCTCAGCAACATGGTCGCGACCGGGCGCTTGATGAAAGGTCCCGAGAGATTCATCGATGACTGCTCCCGGCACCAACCCACGAGCCCTGCAGCCCCCCTGTGGGAGCGGGCTTGCTCGCGAAGAGGGCCATGCATTCAACATCCCTGTCGACTGACCGGACGCCTTCGCGAGCAAGCCCGCTCCCACAGGTGATGCAGGCCGTCATACCGCCGTCTCCTGAGCGCCGGTCGTGCCAAAGCGACGTCCCAACCGATCGAAATACAGGTAGATCACAGGCGTAGTGAACAGGGTCAAAACCTGGCTAAGCAACAGGCCGCCGACCATCACCAACCCCAGCGGCTGGCGCAGTTCCGCGCCGGAACCGGTGGCCAGCATCAACGGCACGGCACCGAAGAGCGCCGCCAGGGTCGTCATCAGGATCGGCCGGAAACGCAGCAAGGCGGCCTGATAGATCGCCGTTTGCGGGTCCATGCCCTGGTTGCGCTCGGCGTCGAGGGCGAAGTCGATCATCATGATCGCGTTCTTCTTGACGATGCCGATCAGCAGAATGATGCCGATGATCGCGATCATGCCCAGGTCGTTGCCACTGAGGATCAACGCCAGCAAGGCGCCCACCGCCGCCGACGGCAAGGTCGAGAGAATGGTGATCGGGTGGATGTAGCTCTCGTAGAGCACGCCCAGCACGATGTACATGGTCACCACCGCCGCCAGGATCAGCAGCAAGGTGCTCGACAACGAAGCCTGGAAAGCCTGCGCCGCGCCCTGGAATTGGGTCTGCACGCCAATCGGCATGCCGATGTCCTTCTGCACCTGCTCGATGATCTCGACCGCATGCCCCAGCGCCACGCCGGGCGCGAGGTTGAAGGACATCATCACCGCCGGGAACTGGCCGATGTGGGTGATCGCCAGTTGCGCCTGACGCTCCTCGATATGCGCCAGGCTGGACAGGCGCACCTGCCCGCCATCGGTGGTCTTGACGTGAATCTGGTTCAACGCATCCGGGCCGATCTTCTCGCCGGACTGCGATTGCAGGACCACGCGGTACTGGCTCGCCTGGGTGTAGATCGTGGAAATCTGCCGCTGACCGAAGGCGTCGTACAGCGCATCGGTGATGTTCGACACCGACACCCCGACCCGCGACGCCGCATCGCGGTCGATCACCAGATAAACCTGCAGGCCCTTGTCCTGAAGATCGCTGGCCACGTCGGTCAATTCCGGGCGGTCGGCCAAGGCCTCCACCAGGCGCCCGCTCCACAGGCTCAGCAGCTCCGAGTCCGGCGACGACATGCTGAACTGGTACTGCGTGCGGCTGACCCGGTCCTCGATGGTCAGGTCCTGCACCGGCTGCATGAACAGGCGGATGCCGACCAGCTTGTCGAGCTCCGGTTGCAGGCGGGCAATCACTTGCGTTGCACTCAGGTCACGGTCGCGGTGCGACTTGAGGTTGATCAGCAAACGACCGCTGTTGAGGGTCGAGTTGTCGCCGTCCACGCCAATGTAGGAGGACAGGCTCTCAACCGCCGGGTCGGCCAGAATCACTTTGGCCAGCTCCTGCTGACGCTCGCTCATGGCGGCGAAGGAAATCGATTGCGGCGCTTCGGAAATACCCTGGATAACCCCGGTGTCCTGCACCGGGAAGAAGCCCTTGGGCACCACCATGTACAGGAATACCGTCAGCGCCAGAGTACCAATAGCCACCATCAAGGTCAGGGGCTGGTGCTTGAGCACCCACTGCAACTGGCGCCCGTAAGCGGCGATCATCCAGTCGATGAACGCACCGCTGGCGCGATAGAAACGCCCCTGCTCGGCTTGCTTGGGTTCGCGCTTGAGCAGCCGCGCGCACATCATCGGCGTCAGCGTCAGGGAAACCACCAGGGAAATCAGGATCGCCACCGCCAGCGTAATGGCGAACTCGCGGAACAAGCGCCCGACCACGTCCGCCATGAACAGCAGCGGGATCAGCACAGCGATCAGCGACAACGTCAGCGAGATCAGGGTGAAACCGATCTGTTTGGCGCCCTTGAGCGCCGCGTTCAGCGGGCTGTCGCCCTCCTCGATGAAGCGCGCAATGTTCTCCAGCATGACGATCGCATCGTCCACCACGAAACCGGTGGCGATGGTCAGGGCCATCAGGGTCAGGTTGTTGACCGAGAACCCGGCCAGGTACATCACGCCGAACGTGCCGATCAGCGACAGCGGCACGGCCACCGACGGAATGATCGTGGCGCTGGCGCGACGCAGGAACAGGAAGGTGACCATGACCACCAGGGCGATGGCGATCAGCAATTCGTGCTGCACGTCCTTGACCGAGGCGCGGATGGTCTGGGTGCGGTCGGTCAGCACCACCACGTCGAGGCCGGCCGGCAGGTTGTCGGTGATGCTCGGCAGCAGCGCCTTGATCCGGTCCACCACCTCGATCACGTTGGCCCCGGGCTGACGCTGGATGTTGAGCAGTACGGCCTGGTTCTCGTTGGCCCATGCCGCGAGGCGCTCATTCTCGGCGCCGTCGACGATTTCCGCCACGTCCTTGAGCCGCAACGGCGCGCCGTTGGCATAGGCCAGAATCAGGTTGGCGTAGTCCTTGGGCGACGTCAGTTGATCGTTGGCATCGAGCATCGAGACCCGGGTCGGGCCGTCGAAGTTGCCCTTGGGCTGGTTGACGTTGGAGGCGCCGATCAGGGTGCGCACGTCCGACAGGTTCAAGCCGTTGGCCGCCAGGGCCTCCGGGTTGACCTTGATCCGCACGGCCTGGCGTTGACCACCGGCAATGCTGACCATGCCGACGCCGCTGATCTGGGCGATTTTCTGCGCCATGCGCGTATCGACCAGATCGTTGAGCTTGGGCAGCAGCATGGTCTTGGAGGTGATGGCCAGGGTCAGCACCGGCGTGTCGGCCGGGTTGACCTTGTTGTACACCGGCGGGGCCGGCAGGTCCTTGGGCAGCAGGTTGGTGGCCGCGTTGATCGCCGCCTGCACCTGTTGCTCGGCCACGTCCATGTTGATGTCGAGGCTGAACCGCAGGGTCAGCACCGACGCCCCGCCGGAACTGGTGGAGGCCATTTGCGTCAGGCCGGGCATTTGCCCGAACTGCCGTTCAAGCGGCGCGGTCACCGCGCTGGTCATGACGTCCGGGCTGGCGCCAGGGTACAGGGTCATGACGCGAATGGTCGGGTAATCGACCTGGGGCAACGCCGACACCGACAGCAGCCGATAGGCAATGACGCCGGCCAGGATAATCGCCAGCATGCTCAGCGTGGTGGCTACCGGGCGAAGGATGAACAGCCGCGAGAGGTTCATGCGCCACCCTTTTTCGCCTTGTCAGTGGTCGCGGGCTCGGCCGCGTTAACCGCCGACTTGCCTTGCAGGTGTTCGGTTGGCGTGGTCGGCACGTCCTGGCTGTCGTTGACCACCTCCACGTCGCTGCCGTCTTTGAGGCGGTCAGTGCCTTCCAGTACGACCCGGTCGCCCGCGGACAAGCCTTCGGTGACCACGGTGTTCAGGCCGTCACTGGCGCCGACTTTCAACTGACGGATCTTGACCTTCTTGTCACCGTCCAGGACATAGGCGAACGTGCCGTTGGTGCCGAACTGGATCGCGGCGGACGGTGCGAGCACTACGTTTTTGAGGGTGTCGGCCAACAGGCGCACATTGACGAACTGGTTGGGGAACAGCGATTGATCGCGGTTCTCGTAGCGAGCCTTGAATTTCAGGGTGCCGGTGGTGACGTCGATCTGGTTGTCCAGGCTCTGCAGCACGCCAGTGGCCTGCAACTTGGTATCGCCGCGATCCCAGGCTTCAGCCGGCAATTGGGCACCGCTGCGATAACGGGCGAGCACGGTGTCTAGGCTGTTTTCCGGGAGGGTGAAGGCCACGCTGATCGGTTGGGTCTGGGTGATGATCGCCAAGGCGGTGGTGTCGTTGGCCGCCACCAGATTGCCGACGTCCAGTTGACGCAGGCCCACGCGACCGGTGATGGGGGCGCGGATCCGGGTAAATTCAAGGTTGAGCTTGGCGTCGTTGACCGCGGCCTGATTGGTCTTGACCGTACCCTGGAACTGACCGACCAGCGCTTCGGCGGTGTCCAGGGTCTGCTTGGCAATGCTGTCTTCGCGGTACAGGCCGCGATAGCGCTCGACATCGACCTGGGCGTTTTTCAATTGCGCCTGATTCTGCAGCAAGGTGCCTTCGGCCTGAAGCAAGGCGTTCTGGTAAGGGCGCGGGTCGATTTCAGCCAGCAGGTCGCCGGCCTTGACCATCTGCCCTTCTTCGAAATGAATCTTGACCAGCTCACCGCCCACGCGGCTGCGGACGTTGATGGTGTTCAGCGCCGTGACCGTGCCCAGCGCCTTGAAATACAGCGGGAAGTCGCCGGTGACGGCCGCAGCCACGCGCACCGGTACCGGCCCTGACGCACCGCCGAACCCCGGGCGCATGCCCCCCGATCGGCCGGTATGCCCGGCAACGGCTTTCTGCCCCGCAGCCTCTTTGGGTGCAGCGCTGCCCGGCCAGAACTTCCAGCACAGGGCGGCAATGACCAACAGGACAAGCAGGCCGAACAGCCAGCGACGAGGACTACGGGAAGCGGAGGATTGCATTGAGTGATCAACCATTGGGCGCGTGGGCTTTTTTACATGAGGCTGAACGATAAGCACTGGCGGGTATTAAGCAAAGCGCCTTTACCGGCAATTTACTTTCGGCTTACGTAACAGGAGTTTTATCCAAGACACTGAAACACAAATGAAAACGGCCTGGACAAAGGGTAATGCCGATCAGCGTAGGAGCGAGCCAGCTCGCGATGGTCGTTAACGATAACGCATGTCTACTGACGAAACGCAGCGTTCTTGAGTCCATCGCGAGCAAGCTCGCTCCTACAACAGCATTTTTGACAGCGGGGGTGTTAACAATTGCAACGGAGTACTTATTTCAGAACAGCAAGTGCCGCTTCGTAGTTCGGCTCGTCAGCGATTTCGCCAACCAGTTCGCTGTGCAGCACGTTGTCGTTCTCGTCCAGAACCACGACGGCGCGAGCGGTCAGGCCCTTGAGCGGGCCGTCGGCGATGGCCACGCCGTAGTTCTGGATGAACTCGGCGCCGCGCAGGGTCGACAGGTTCTGTACGTTTTCCAGGCCTTCGGCACCGCAGAAGCGGGCCTGGGCGAACGGCAGGTCAGCGGAGATGCACAGCACGACAGTGTTGTCGACGCTACCGGCCTTGGCGTTGAACTGGCGCACCGAGGTGGCGCAGGTCGGGGTGTCAACGCTTGGGAAGATGTTCAGCACTTTGCGCTTGCCGGCAAAGTCTTTGAGGGTAACGTCGGACAGATTGCCGGCAACCAGGGAAAAGGCTGGCGCCTTGGAACCGGCTTGTGGCAGTTGGCCGTTGACTTGAACCGGGTTGCCTTTAAGAGTGACTTGAGCCATGAACGGAGTCCTTCTGAACGTTGTGGTGGAGAATTTTGACGAGGCCGAAGTTAACCACGAAATTGTCCGACGACCTATGGCCAAACATAAATTGTCATGTATCAGCGCACAAAACTGGATACAACCCATACCCCTGTGGGAGCGGGCTTGCCCGCGATGACGGCAGCAGATCCAACATACATGCCGACTGTCCCATCGCTATCGCGGGCAAGCCCGCTCCCACAGGGTCCGCGTGTTACGTGAGTGATCGCAATCCAGCGTACCCCCTTCACCCACTGCCACCCGATGTTCATGACGAAAGGCAGCCGAGGTAACCCGATGACAAATTTCGTTACGGGCCTGTCGAATTGCGTCCCGGTCAATCGACTATAAATCGAATCACTCAACCGCAACGGAGACGACACCATGCGATTCATGATCATCATCAAGGCCAGCCAGGATTCCGAAGCCGGCGTCATGCCCAGCCAGGAACTGCTGACCGCCATGGGCAACTACAACGAAGAACTGGTCAAGGCCGGCATCATGCTCGCGGGCGAAGGCCTGCACCCGAGCAGCAAGGGCGCTCGCATAAAGTTTTCAGGTGAAAAACGCACGGTGATCGACGGCCCCTTCATCGAAACCAAGGAACTGATTGCCGGTTTCTGGTTGTGGAAAGTGAAGTCCAGAGAAGAAGCCATCGAGTGGGTCAAGCGCTGCCCCAACCCGATGCCGGGCACCGAGGCCGAGATCGAGATTCGCCAGGTGTTTGAGGCCGAAGACTTTGGCGCCGAGTTCACTCCGGAACTGCGCGAGCAGGAAGAGCGGGTTTGGGAGCAAGCGAAGAAGAACTGACCGATTCGACCTTCTCCTCAGCTTGCAGTGGGAGCGGGCTTGCTCCCACATTAACTAGATAGCCACTTAACTTGCTTGGGCAAGCCTTTGACCCGCATTAACTTTTTAGTACACGAAAATAACGAGAATCCACACACAAAACGAAAGAATTAATCCATATGGCTGGCTAACCCGTGGTTAACTGCTAACTTCATCCGATAAGTCCTACAGGCTTGATCGGAAAGGGATTACGAAGTTGCGGCTGAACTTAAGGGGCCGCACGCCCGATCAGTCAGCCACCAGGGAAGCGGGGGGAATGATGTCAAAGCAATTGGGGAAGTACGCCTTCGTCTGGGTGACTTCACTGGCGCCTGTTTTTCGTGTTCACGCCGAGACGGCCAACCGGCTACTGCACCGGCATCGGACCACCCTCAAGTCAAGTCCGCCACCTTCCAGCCGTTCATCATCCATAACCTGGAAAAAGGCTGGTAGCTGTGCTCGACCGGCACCTGGACGTTCGACCTGATCCCTGACCATGTATGACGGCAAAAACAAATTGCTGGTGGCCAACCCGCTCAATCGCTACTTGATCAATTCGCGGATGTTGCCCGACCTCAAGCTCGATGCCGATGGCGGCCTGACACTTTACGTGCAGCACAAGGCACCGGCCAAAGCATTGCAAAGCAACTGGCTGCCGGCACCGAATGGTCCGTTCTACGGCGTGCTGCGCCTGTACCTGCCCAAACCGGAAGTCAACAACGGCCAATGGAAACTGCCGCTGCTGACGCCAGCAACCAAACAACAATAAGCGGAGTCGTTCATGATCAGGCCTTACGTAGTGCGCCCCTTGTTGGCGCTGTGCATGGTCAGTATCAGCCCATGGGGCCTGGCGGCCGAAGGGGGTGTCGGTCGCCCGATCACCGGGCAACAAGTGTTTTCCGATGCCGGAATCGTGCCTCCGGAGCCGGGTTGGGTCATGTCCCTGACCAGCATCTGGTACGACGGCGATCTCAAGGGCAACGCCCAGGTGCCGATCGTGGGCGCCCTGAGTACCGGGCTGGACATGAAAGTGTCTTACACCATGGCCAACTTCACTCGCGTCTGGGACACGGGCAAGGGTCGCTGGAACTACGCCTCGGCCATTGGTGTACCGGTGCAGTACACCGACATTACCGCCAGTATCAGCGGCCCTCGCGGCAGGACCCTGGGCACCGAGGACAGCGGCACCCAATTCGCCGACATGCTGGTGACGCCGATTGCCGCCGGCTATCACTTCGACGAACTCAACCACATCGCGTTCTCGCTGCCGATCTACGTGCCGACCGGTGCCTACAACGACGATCGCCTGGCCAACCCCGGCCAGAACACTTACACCTTCATGCCGACAGTGGCGTTCACTCACCTGGACGGCAAGGGCGGCGAGTTCACGTTGTCGAGCGGCCTGGAGTTCTACACCGAGAACGACGCCACGGATTATCGCAACGGCAACATTTTCACCCTCGACGCCCTGTGGACCCACGGTTTCGGCAACGGCTGGAACGCCGGTTTGGTGGCCGGCTATATCCAGCAGGTCACCGATGACTCCGGATCCGGCGCAACCAGCGGTTTTCGCGGGCGCTCGGTGGGCGCGGGCCCCACGGTAGGCTGGAGCGGCAAGTTCGCCGACGCCCAGGCCAACATCAGTGCCCGTTGGGTGCCGGAATTCGACACCAAGAACCGGCCCGAAGGCAATGGCATCAACGTCAACCTGACCCTGGCATTTTTCTAAGAGGTAACCAGGGATGGCCATCAGCACCCGTTCGACCTTTTGCAGGAACCTTTCATGACCGCACTCAACGACCTCAACGCCCTGCAAGCCAGCATCGCCGAAGCGGTGCTCGGTCAGGACCAGGTGATCCGGCAAATCCTCGTCGGCCTGCTGGCCAACGGGCATCTGCTGCTCGAAAGCCTGCCCGGCCTGGCCAAGACCCGCACGGTCAAAGCACTGGCCAAACACCTGGACGCGAAGATGAGCCGCATCCAGTTCACCCCGGATTTGCTGCCGTCGGACATCACCGGCGCCGAGGTGCTGCATCAGGTCGAAGGCAAGAACGAAATCCGCTTCCAGCCCGGCCCGCTGTTCGGCAACCTGATCCTGGCCGACGAAATCAACCGTGCGCCGGCCAAGGTCCAGGCCGCGTTGCTCGAAGCCATGGAAGAGCGCCAGATCACCGTGGCCGGCAACAGCCATGCCCTGCCGGAACTGTTCATCGTGGTGGCGACCCAGAACCCGATCGAACAGGAAGGCACCTACCCGCTGCCGGAAGCGCAGATGGACCGCTTCCTGATGAAAGTGCTGCTCGATTACCCGAGCGCGGAAAACGAAAGCCAGGTGCTGCGCCTGCTGCGCGAAGAAGAGCAGGCACTCGGCGCCAAAACGGCTGCGGTGCAGGGTTTTGCCCTGGCCCAGGACGTGATCTTTGCCGCGCGCCGGGAAGTCAGTGCGGTGCACGTGTCCCCGGCCATCGACCGCTACCTGATCGACCTGATCAATGCCACGCGCCATCCGGCCGATTACGACGCCGATCTCGGGCGCTGGATCAGCATCGGCGCCAGCCCTCGCGGCGGTATCGGCCTGGACCGTTGTGCCCGGGCCGACGCCTGGTTGCAGGGCCAGGATTTCGTGTCTCCGGACAACGTGCGCGCCGTGGTGCACCCGGTGCTGCGCCATCGCCTGCAACTGAGCTACGACGCGGTGGCCGATGGCGTGAGCGCCGACCAGGTGCTCGACCGTCTGCTCGATAAAGTCGCGATCCCGGCCTGATGCCCATGAACAGCGTCGACGGCCTGGTGTATGTCTCTCTGGCGCAGTTGATGGCCCTGGAGTTCAAGGCCCGTGACCTGAGTTTTGTCGCTCGCCAACCTCAAGGCAGCATCCTCGCGGGCAATCACGCTTCGCGCTTGCGTGGCCGCGGCCTGAACTTCGATGAGCTGCGCCGTTATCAGCCGGGGGACGATTTGCGTCATCTCGACTGGCGCGCCTCCCTGCGCACCGGCAAACCGGTGGTACGGACATTCACCGAAGAGCGCGACCGCCCGGCGCTGATCCTCGTCGACCAGCGCATGTCGATGTTCTTCGGTTCGCAACGCAGCTTCAAATCCGCCATCGCCGCCGAACTCGGCGCCCTGGCGGCGTGGATGGTGTTCAACGCCGGCGACCGCGTCGGTGGACTGGTATTCAACGATCAACGCATCGACAGCATCGCCCCGCTGCGCAGCCGTAAACGCGTCGAGGCGCTGTGCAGCCGCATTGCCAGGCAGAACCAGGCACTCAATGCGGGCAGCCCGGATGCCGAGGGCAAAGACCAGCTCGACAAGGTCTTGCAGCATTGCCTGGCCGTGGCCGGTCACGATCACCTGATCTGCATCGTCACTGATTTTGCCGGGGCTGGCGAACGCACCTTGCAGCTCATGCGGCAACTGGCGGCCCACAACGATGTGATCGCCATGCAGGTCTATGACCCGCTGGCGCTGAACCTGCCGAAAAACGGTCGCGTGCTGATCACCCAGGGGCAATTGCAGGTGGAATTGGCGGTGGATCGGCAACAGGTGCATCAGCCATTGGGGGATTTTCTCAGCGGTCGGCTCAAGGACGTCGCGACCTTGCTGCGCCGCAGCCAGGTGCCTTTGATGATGTTCAGCACCGCCACCGAAGCCCACGAACAACTGCGCGCCGAACTGGGCAAGCTCGTCCGGGGGCGCCGATGAACCCCGCTGTTCCGAGCATCGACCAACTCAAGGAAATGGCCCTGCCGGCACCGGTCAGCTATGCGCCGCAGACGTGGGGTTGGTGGGCGTTGCTGACATTGTTGGTGCTCAGCCTGTTGCTGGTCAGCGCCCGACGTTACAGGCAATGGCGGCGCGACCGCTATCGGCGCGAGGCACTGGCACGGCTGGCGGAGTTGCAGCAGCGCAGCAATGACCTGAATGCGTTGCGCGAACTTCCGGAGTTGCTCAAACGCGTGGCCCTCTCCATGCCGTCCTCTAACTGGAATGCATTCCCTGTGGGAGCGGGCTTGCCCGCGAAGGCGTCCTGTCAGTCGACATCAATTTTGAATGTCATGGCCTCATCGCGGGCAAGCCCGCTCCCACAGGGTCCTGCGGCGTTAGGAAACAAGGATTGGCAGGCATTCCTGCAGCGGCACATTTCACAACCCTTGCCCGCCGACTTCAGCCAACAACTGTCGCTGCTGGCCTACGCGCCTGACGCAACCTTGCGGGCCATGCCCAACGAGCAGCGCCAACTGTTGTTCGGCACCTGCAAAACCTGGGTGGAGCGTCATCATGTGGCAGCTTGATTACCCCTGGTTGCTGATCCTGCTGCCATTGCCATGGCTGGGTTATCGCTACCTGCCCGATTACCGCGAGGCGCGCAGTGCCGTTCGCGTACCGTTTTTCGGCGCCATGAGCCGTGCTGTCGGCCAGGCACCCAGCCAGGCCGGCACCCGCAGCAACCACTGGCAGTTGCTCCTGAACCTGCTGGTCTGGACACTGTTGCTGGTGGCGGCGAGCCGGCCGGTGTGGGTGGAAAAGCCCATCGAGCGCCAGCAGCCCGTGCGTGACCTGATGCTGGCCATCGACATTTCCCAGTCGATGGAAACCACCGACTTCAGCGACGCCAACGGCCAGAAAATCAATCGCCTGGCCGCGGTCAAGGAGGTGGTGCACGGGTTCATCGACAAGCGCAAGGATGATCGAATCGGACTGATCGTGTTCGGCACCGGCGCCTATCCGCAGGCACCCTTGACCCTCGATCACACCAGCCTGTCACTGCTGCTGGACGACACCGGCATCGGCATGGCCGGCCCCAACACGGCCATCGGCGACGCCATCGGCCTGAGCCTGAAACTGCTGGAGCAGGCCCACGAGCAGGAAAAAGTGCTGATCCTGCTCACCGACGGCAACGACACCAGCAGCGCCATCACCCCGGATCACGCAGCCGCCATGGCTGCCGCCAAAGGGGTGGTGATTCACACCATCGGCATCGGCGACCCGAACGCCGAAGGCGAAGCCAAGGTCAACCTGCAAGGTTTGCAGGACATTGCCCAGGCCACCGGCGGACGCTTCTTCCGCGCCGAAGACCGCAACGCCCTGGATCAGGTCTACACCACCCTCGACAAGCTCACCCCGCATCAGGTGAAAACCCTCAGCCACCAACCCAAACTCGATCTGTTCTGGTGGCCGCTAGGCGCAGCCCTTGCTTTACTTGCGATGTATCACCTGGGCGCCCTGCTGCTTCCACGGCTGATGCAAGCCCGTCAACGGCAGGAGGCCTGAGGTGGACATCAACCTCAGCGACTTCCATTTCCTGCGCCCCGTGTGGCTGTTGCTCGCCGTGTTCGGCGCACTGCTGCCAGTGCTGTGGCGACATAGCCAGGATCTGCAACGGCGCTTGCGCAGCAACATCGCTGCGCACCTGCTGCCGCATCTGCTCATCACCCCGCAAGACCGACACCGCCTGCGCCCGGTGCATCTGCTGTGTGCGCTGTTGGTACTGGGCGCCCTCGCCGCCGCCGGGCCGACCTGGGAACAGGATCGCCCGGATTTTCTGGAAAACCGCGCGCCGCTGATCATCGCCGTCGACCTGTCGCCGTCCATGGACGCCAGCGATGTCCCACCCAGTCGCCTGGAAGCGGTCAAGCACAAGCTCCACGACCTGGTCCAGCGCCGCGCCGGTTCGCGCAACGCCTTGATTGCCTATGCCGGCAGCGCGCATCTGGTTTTACCCGCCACCGACGATCCAGCGCTGCTCGATACCTTCATTCAGGCCCTGAGCACCGATCTGATCGAAAAACCGGGGAAAGATGTCGGTGCCGTTATCGATCAGGCCAAGCGCCTGCTGGCCGCCGAAAAAACACCCGGTACCCTGCTGCTGATCACCGATGGCGCCGACACCACGGCACTGGCCGGGCTGGACAAACGACTGGCTGGCAGTGCGTTGCAAGTGCTGATTCTGGCGGCCGGCAGCACCGACGGCGGGATCATCCGCGATGCCAGCGGCCAGCCGCGCATCGACAGCAATGGTCGCCCGCAACTCGGCAGTTTCGACCAGGACGTCCTCAAGCAGCTTGCCTCAACGCTGGATGCCCCGCTGGGCAGCCTGACCCTCAACGATGACGATCTGGACTGGATCGAACTGCATGCCGAGCAGCACTACCAGTCAGCCAGCGACGAACAGCGTGAGTTGCACTGGAAAGACGCCGGCTACTGGTTGTGCTGGCCCCTGCTGCTGTTAGCCTTCTTCAGTGTGCGCAGGGGCTGGAGCGTGAACTGGATGGCTGGACTGCTGCTGGCGGTGGGCCTGGGCCTGCAACCGGCGCCGGCACAGGCCAACGCGCTGACCGATGCCTTTTTCACCCGCGACCAGCAAGGCCGCTGGGCCTTCGAACACCAGCACTACCCTCAGGCGGCGGCGCTGTTCGTCGATCCCTACTGGAAAGGCGTGGCCGCCTACAATGCGGCCGATTTCGACCTGGCACTGGCCAGTTTCGCGCGCCTGAACACACCGCAGGCGTATTTCTACCTGGGCAATATCTACGTGCGCCGGTTCAAGTTCGATCAGGCCATCGCCGCCTATAACCAGGCGCTGAAGTTGCAACCGCAGTTCCCCGAAGCCACGGCCAACCTGGCCCTGGCCATCGCCTTGCAGAAAGACACCGAAAGCGCCGAGAAGAACACACCAGAGGTCAAACCCGACGAAATCAAGATGGACAAGGCGCCGGGTAAAGGGCAAAGCAAAAAGATGGAAACCCAACAAGCGGCCTCGGATGAGCAGTGGCTGCAGAACCTGACCACGTCGCCGGCGAAGTTTCTCAAGCAGAAGTTCAGCTTGCAGGATCAGGCGGGGGCCAAGCCATGAGCTGCCTTCAAGACCGAGTCGCGGCCTTCGCGAGCAAGCCCGCTCCCACATTTGATCCGCGCCCACCACAAATCCCCTGTGGGAGCGGGCTTGCCCGCGAAAGGGCCAGATCGCTCACCACAAAACTCGGCACCTTGCTCCTTTGCCTGATCAGCACTGGCACCCTCGCCGCCGAACCCCAGCTGCGGGTCAGCGCCACCCTGCAACCTGCCGACCCCGTCATGGTCGGCAGCCTGGTCGAACTGCAACTCGATGTCTTCACCGACACCTGGTTCACCAGCGCCCCCACCCTGCCCGACCTGAAGTTACCCGGCGCACTGGTGATGCCACCGGACGGCCATGCCGAGCACATCAACCAGACGATCGACGGCCAATCCTTCAGCGGCATGCGCTACAGCTACCTGATCACGCCGAACCTGGCCCAGGGCTTCGACATTCCGGCGCTGAGGGTACAAGCCACACCGAGCCAGGCCAGCCACGAACTCAGCGCCCAAAGTCAGCCATTGCACTTCAACGCCGCACAGCCGCCGGGATTCCAGCCCGGGGAGGCGGTGCTGGTGGCTCAAGGGCTGCGGTTTACCCAAAAGACCATCCATTCGGCCACGCCGCTGAAGGTCGGCGACAGCATCACCCGGGAACTGACGCTACAGGCCGACGGTGCCCTGGCCATGTCACTGCCGACTCCGACGCTGGACAACATCAAGGGCCTGAGCCGCTACCCGAAAGCAGCGCAAATCCGCAATCTGGATGACGGTCGCGGCAACTTCATCGGCGGCCAGCGCATCGACAGCGTGACGTATCGAATCGATACCGAAGGCCACTACAGCCTGCCGGCCGTCGAACTGAAATGGTGGGATGCCAGCAGCCAGCAAACCCGCACGGCTATGGTGCCTGGCGTGACCTTCGACGCCGCGGCCAACAGCGCCTACAAGCCAGTATTTTCAATCACCGAAGACCTGAAAAAACTCGGCCAGCACAATCGTTTGCACCTTTCCGGGCACTGGTTCGGACTATTGGCACTGGCGTTGGCGGTGGGGGCCCTGGGCTGGTTCAGTCGCCCGCTCGTACGCCGCGCGCACCTCAAGTGGCAGGCCCGCCGCCGCGCCCGGCACGCCGTCTGGCTCGAGTCCGCCGACTACGCGTGGCAGCAGATTCCGGCACAACTGGGGAGCAAACCGACGCAATTGAGCGCCCTGTACCTGTGGACCCGACGCAGCCGCCAGGGCCTGAAACTGACCGGTCTCGGCCCGCGCCTGCAAAGCTTCCTGCGGGCCTGTTACGGCCGCGAAACGGACAAAGAGCAGGCCCTGCGCCAAATCAGGGAATCCTTGTCTACGCTGCATAGTCAGGCCGAGTGCAACAGAGAATCAGTCTCCTCTGCTCTTCATCCGCTCAACCCCGTTCACAAGAAGGGTTTCCCATGACGAATTCGATATCGTTACGCCATCCTCGCGTATTCAGCTTCCTGCTGACCCTGGCCTTGAGCCTGCCGCTGCTGGTCCAGGCAGCCGAACCGCTGCCCTCGTGGAACGACGGGCCGTCGAAAAAGCAGATCATCGAGTTCGTGCAGGCGGTGACCGATCAAAGCAGCAAGGACTTCGTCAAACCTGAAGACCGAATTGCCGTGTTCGATAACGACGGCACCTTGTGGAGCGAGCAGCCGATGTACTTCGAATTGCTGTTCGCCCTCGAAGAAGTCAAACGCACCGCGGCGCAGCACCCGGAATGGAAAACCACCCAACCGTTCCAGGCCGTGCTGGAAAATGACCACAAGGCACTGGCCGCCAGCGGCCTGGAAGGCATGATGAAGATCTTCGGTGCGACCCACACCGGCATGACCAGCGAAGCGTTCGATGACTACGCCAAGACCTGGCTGAGTCAGGCCAGGCATCCGAAAACCGGCAAGCCGTACACCGAAATGATCTTCCAGCCGATGCTGGAGATGCTCGACTACCTGCGCGGTAACGCTTTCAAGACCTACATCGTCTCCGGTGGCGATACGGGGTTCATGCGTGCCTTTGCCGAGAAGGTCTACGGCATTCCACCGGAACAAGTCATCGGCACCACCTTCGTCACCGCGTTCCAGTACAAGGACGGCCAGGCGTCGATCTTGCGCACGCCAAAACTGGCCCACAATGACGATGGCCCAGGCAAGCCGGAAAGCATCGACGCGGTAATCGGTCGTCGTCCCATCCTCGCGTTCGGCAATTCCGACGGTGACCTGCAAATGCTCCAGTGGACCGCCGCCGGTCCCGGCAAACGATTCATGGGACTGGTGCACCATACCGACGCCAAGCGTGAATGGGCTTACGACCGACAGTCGCAGATCGGTCGCCTGGACAAGGCCCTGGACGAAGCGAACAAGCGTGGCTGGACAGTCGTCGACATGGCGTCCGAATGGCGCCGGATCTATCCGTACGACGCCGCCACACCCGAGCAAGTGCAATAAAAAAGCGTGACGCAGGACCGCAATAAACGTTTGTCGCATTCAGCGACGCAGTGAAAAGGAGCCAGTCAGATGACTCGCATAGGTAAGTGGCTACCGAAACTCGCCCTGGTGGCAGCCTCGGTGATGGCGATTTCGGCAACGGCCGGAGCCGCTGAAAAACCCAACATTCTGGTGATCTTCGGCGATGACATCGGCCAGACCAACATCAGCGCCTATTCCATGGGCGTGGTCGGCTACAAGACGCCCAACATCGACCGCATTGCCAAAGAAGGCATGATGTTCACCGACTACTACGCGGAGAACAGCTGCACCGCCGGCCGGTCTTCGTTCATCACTGGCCAGACGCCTTTGCGTACCGGCCTGTCGAAAGTCGGCATCCCAGGCGCACCGGTTGGCCTGCAAAAGCGTGACATCACCATCGCCCAGGCCCTCAAGTCCCAGGGCTACGCCACCGGCCAGTTCGGCAAGAACCACCTGGGCGACAAGGATGAATACCTGCCGACCAACCACGGTTTCGACGAGTTCTTCGGCAACCTGTACCACCTCAACGCCGAAGAAGAGCCTGAGCGTCCGTACTGGCCAAAAGACGATGCCGAGTTCGTCAAGGCCAACACCCCGCGGGGTGTGATCCACAGCTTCGCCGACGGCAAGATCGAAGACACCGGTGCGCTGACCACCAAGCGCATGGAAACCATCGACGATGAAACTACCGCTGCGGCGCAAGCGTTCATCGAGAAACAAGCGAAGGCCGATAAACCGTTCTTCGTCTGGATGAACACCACACGCATGCATTTGTTCACCCACGTGCGCGATTCGATGAAGGGCCAGAGCGGCATGCCCGGCAACGATTACGCCGATGGCATGCTGGAACACGACGGCGATGTCGGCAAACTGCTGAAGACCCTCGATGACCTGAAAATCACCGACAACACCATTGTCGTTTACACCACCGACAACGGCCCGAACCAGTTCTCCTGGCCGGACGCAGCGACCACGCCGTTCCGTAACGAGAAGAACTCCAACTGGGAAGGCGCCTACCGCGTGCCGGCCATTGTGCGCTGGCCGGGCAAGATCAAGGCCGGTGAAGTCTCCAACGAGCTGTTCTCGGGCATGGACTGGTTCCCGACCTTGCTGGCAGCCGCGGGCGAAACCGACGTGAAGGAAAAGCTGCTCAAGGGGTGGGCACCGACCTCGGGTGGCAACAACTTCAAAGTGCACCTGGACGGTTTCAACCAGCTGCCCTACCTGACCGGCCAACAGCCTAAAGGCGAGCGCAAGGAGTTCTACTACTTCAACGACGACGGCGTGCTGGTGTCGATGCGCTTCGGTAACTGGAAAGTGGTGTTCTGCGAACAACGCGAGCCCGGTGGTTTTAAAGTCTGGAGCGAACCGTTCGTGTGCCTGCGCGTACCGAAAATCTTCAACCTGAGGATGGACCCGTATGAACGGGCCGACGTGGTTTCCGACCAGTATTACGATTGGCAGACCAAAAACGTCTACCTCGCCGCGCAAGCCGTACAAAAAGCGGCCGGGTTCCTGCAAACGTTCATCGAATACCCGCCAAGCCAGAAACCGGCGAGCTTCAGCATCGACCAGATCCGCGCTGCGGTAGATGCCAAGATCGCTGAAAAAATGAAAGCTGCACAGTAAGACCGCCAGACCGCCGCTCGCCCTCACCGGCGAGCGGACTTTTTTGTGGCAAACACTATTCTGTGGCGAGGGGGCTTGCCCCCGTTGGGCTGCGAAGCAGTCGCAAACCAGGCGATTTGATTTGCCTGAAACAACGCATGGGGCTGCTTCGCAACCCAACGGGGGCAAGCCCCCTCGCCACATTGGTTTTTGTAAGGTTTGAAATTATCTGACTGACTCAGATCCAGCAGTCACTGTTTTAACGTACCAGTACAAGGCAATCTGCAATGACCTCACGTGTCGCCAGCAAGTCGTCGGCCATACCTGCCCCGCAAGTCGCCTCCCCGGCGCTGTTGATCCCCGCCCTGCTGCTGTTTGTCTCCGGCGCCGCGGCGCTGGTGTATCAGGTGCTGTGGATCAAGCAGCTGTCGTTGGTCGTAGGCGTCGAGGTCTATGCCATCACCACCGGGATCAGCGCGTTCTTTGCCGGACTGGCCTTGGGCGGCTTGCTGTTCGGCCGCTGGGCGGACCGGATGCAGCAACCGGTTGTGCTCTACGCCGGTCTGGAAGTGCTGGTGGCGCTGCTGGGCGTCGCTGCGACCTTCGCCATGAGCCTGGCGGCCAGCCCGTTTGCCTGGCTGGAAGCGCACGTGGGCTTGCTGGCCTGGGTACTGCCGTTCGCATTGGTGGGTATTCCCGCGTTGCTGATGGGCGGCACCTTGCCGGTGCTGGTTCGCTCCCTGGCCGCTGACCCGCAACACCTGGGCAAGGCCGGCGGGCAACTGTATGCGGCGAACACCGCCGGGGCCATCGCCGGCACCCTGCTCGCCGCGTTCGTGCTGGTTGCCACCCTCGGCGTGCGCGGCAGTGCGCTGGCCGCTGCCATGCTGAACCTGCTGGCCGCCGCCGGAGCCCTGTGGTTCCAGCGCCGGCGCGTGGCCCCCGTTGATACGGTAGCGAAACATCACGTTCAAAAAGCCCCCGACCGCCTGGCCCTGTGGCTGTACGCCATTGCCGGTGGCGTAGCGCTGGGCTACGAAGTGGTGTGGTCGCAATCGATCGTGCAATTCATGAGCACCCGTACCTACGCCTTTGCCGTGGTGCTGGCAACCTACCTTACCGGGTTGTTCCTGG
The DNA here is from genome assembly GCF_052112305.1 of Pseudomonas sp. QLc11A. NCBI lineage: Bacteria > Pseudomonadati > Pseudomonadota > Gammaproteobacteria > Pseudomonadales > Pseudomonadaceae > Pseudomonas > Pseudomonas sp. QLc11A. Next base: position 51,620 of record NZ_JAVAJJ010000026.1, on the reverse strand, counting down.
GCAGCATGCTGCTGGCCCGTCGGGTCGATCGACTGCGCGATCCCTGGGGGGTGTTCGGTTTGCTGATTGCCGCAGCCGGGGCGATTGCCTTGCTGGAAGTGGCGTTGCTGGGACGCTGGCTGGTGCTCGCCCAGACCCTGGCTGAATCCTGGGTATTGTCATGGGGCGGCAGTGAACTGGCGGGCATGAGCACGCGCTTTGCGGTGGCGGCCTTGAGCATTGTATTTGTACCGACCCTGTTGCTGGGTGCGGCGTTCCCCTTGGCCCTGCGCTTGAGCGTCGGCGGCGCACAGGTGGGGCGCAACGTCGGCGAAGTCGTCGCATTCAATACCCTTGGCGGGATCATCGGCGTGATGCTCTGCGGCTTTGTCCTGATCCCGATGCTGGGCCTGGTACGGACCCTGGGCCTGCTGGCGATGATCGCCGCCGGAATCGCGTACCTCGCCGTGCGCAAGGGTCATGGCGTGAAGAAAGGCCGGCGTCAGGCGGTGGTTGCCATTGGCCTGGTGTCCTTGGCACTGGCTGTGTTCACGCCGGTCAACAAGCTGGCCAGCCTGCTGCCGGGCGCGCGCAATGGCACGCTGACGTTCTACGAAGAAGGCCGTGGCGGGACCGTCGCCGTGGTCACCCAGGGCAAGGGCGAACGGGCGTTCCAGCGTTTGTATATCCAGGGCGTGTCCAATACCGGCGACGCCATGCCGTCCCTGCGTTACATGCGGATTCAGGCGCTGCTGCCCTTGCTGATCCACAACGGTGAACCGCGTTCGGCGCTCGTGATCGGGTTCGGCACCGGCATCACCGCCGGCGCCCTGACCCGCTACCCCGCCCTGGAACATCGCGTGGTCGCCGAACTGCTGCCCTCGGTGGTCAAGGCGGCCCCCTTGTTCAAGGGCAATTTCAATGCCGCGGCCGATCCGGGTGTCGATGTGCGCTTGCGCGACGGTCGCCAGGAACTCTTGCGCAATCCCCAGCGCTACGACCTGATCACCCTTGAACCGCCACCGCCCTCCGCTGCCGGCGTGGTCAACCTGTACTCCCGGGACTTCTACCAACTGGCCGCCAGCCGTTTGCAAAAACAGGGCCTGGTCGCCCAATGGCTGCCGCTGCCGACGCAGAACATCGACGACTCGCGCTCATTGGTGCGCAGCTTCCTCGACGTGTTCCCCTACGCGACCCTGTGGACCAGCGAGTTCCACGAGATGCTGCTGGTGGGTTCGATGGAGCCGATTGAGCTGGATGCAGCGAAGATCAACGCTCGCTTCCAGCAGGACAGCGTCCGCAGCACCTTGCAGGATGTCGGCATCGGCTCGGCTGCGGCGTTGCTCGCCACCTGGGTGACTGATCGCGCGGGGCTTGAACGCTTCGCTGGCGACGCACAACCGGTGACGGACGATCAGCCGCGCATCGAATACGCGCCATGGGTGCGGGCCAAGGAGATCACACGGGTACTGCCGGCCCTGCTCGACTTGCACCAGCCACCAGCACTGCTGAACGCCGATGCCGGGTTCATCGAGCGCATGAACAATCAGCAACAACGACTGATGCAGTTCTACCGGGCGAGCCTGCATGCCTATGAGGGTGACCGTGAGGGTTGGGCCAGGGAGATGCGCGAGGTGATGCGCGGGGATTCCGGGAATCCGTATTACCGGTGGTTTGTCGGGGAGTGATTGGGTGCCTTGGCGGGCAAGCCCGCTCCCACAGGGGACTTGTGGCGCTCACAGATCCAGTGTGGGAGCGGGCTTGCCCGCGAAGGGGCCATCTGCCTCAAAACAATGCCATTTGACAGACGCCGACCCTCCGGCAAAGCTGCATCAAGCCTCAACGCGCGCCTGACGGCAATCGCACCTGGACCATGGAAGTCGTAATGCCGAAAAATAAAAACAAAGCTGCACAGCCAAACCCTGATTCGCAACCGACCCTGATCAACCGTTATCTGTTCCCCGTCACCATCGGCATCCTGTTGCTGACTGTGGCGGGTATTGGCTGGTTTTTGCTGAGCAGTACACCCACGCCGCCCAAGCCGGTCACCGTCAGCCCCCCTGCTGTTCAACCGGCCAAACCGCAACCCGTCGCCATCGCGCCTGCAAAAATGGTCGACGAGCAACAATGCCAGGGTTGCCACGGCGAGCAGGTCAAGGACTGGCAAGGCTCCCATCACCAGTTGGCGATGCAGCAAGCCAACGCGGACACGATGCTCGGCGACTTCAACAACGTCACCTTCAAGGCCGAAAAGGAGACCACGGTGTTCTCGCGCAAAGGCGACGAATACTGGGTCAACACACCGGGCATCGATGGCAGGAATGCCGATTTCAAGGTGGCCTATGCCTTTGGCATCGCCCCCTTGCAGCAGTACCTGATCGAGGTCGGCGAAGGCCGGTTGCAGGCCCTTGGCATTGCCTGGGATACCGAAAAGCACCGCTGGTTTCACCTCTACCCGGGCCAGGGCGTGAACTTCAAGAACCCGCTGCACTGGAGCAAACCGAGCCAGAACGCCAACTTCATGTGCGTCGAATGCCATACCACCGGCTTCAAGCGCAATTTCGACGCGGCAAAAAACACCTTCGACAGCCACTGGAACAGCCTGGGTGTCGGCTGTCAGGCCTGTCATGGCCCCGCATCCAGTCACCTGGAATGGACGGTGAAGAAGACCGATCTGATCCATGCTGGCTTTGCCGTCGACCTCAAGGACAAGAACGCCACCGTCGAACTCGAAACCTGCGCCCGCTGCCACTCGCGCCGCGCGCCTCTGGATGACGGTTACACGGTCGGCAAACGGCTGATGGACGACTACCTCCCGAGCGTCCTGACCCGCGAGCTGTACGCGCTGGATGGCAAGATCAAGGACGAAGTGTTCGAACACGGCTCCTTTGCCCAAAGCAAAATGTTCGACAAGGGCGTGCGTTGCAGCAACTGCCACAACCCGCACAGCACGCAATTGAAAGCGCCAGGCAACGGTGTCTGCCTGCAATGCCACAACACCGCCGGCAAAACCACCGTGGAAGGCGTCGACGGCAAAGGCCTGCAAGCGAAAAACTACGACTCCGTCGAACACACCCGCCACACCATGGGCCAACCGGGTTCGCAGTGCGTGGATTGCCACATGCCCGGCAAGTTCTACATGGGCAATGACTTCCGGCATGACCACAGCTTCAGCATCCCCAACCCTGAGCGGGCAAAGAAACTCGGTACGCCTGATGCCTGCCTGACCTGCCACCAGGGCAAGGCCGGCGACAAGGTCACCGAGCAGTTCAAGCTGTGGAACACCGCCAACGCCAGCGCGGTACAAGCCCCTCGCTACGACGAAAGCCTGTGGCTGATTCGCAACGGTCAGGCCGGTGCCGCACAGGCCTTGATCGAACAACTGCAACGCAGCAACCTGCCGGCGATCCAGCGCGCGACGCTGCTTGGCGAATTGGCGCAGTATCCGAGCGAGCAAGCGTTGAAACTGGCCACCAGGGACCTCAACAACCCGGCGCCGCAAGTCCGTGAGAGCGCCATCCGCGCACTCAGCGCCTTCCTGCCGCCAGCGGAACGTGCGCCACTGCTGACACCCTTGTTGAGTGACCCTGTGAGGGCCGTGCGCATCGCCGCCGCCCGTGACCTGCTCAGTGTCGCGCACAACGGCCTGGGCACGGCCCAGAACAGCTGGGATGCCGCCATCGCCGAATACGAGGCGGTGCAGAAAAACCTGCTCGAACGCGCCGAAGCGAACCTCAACCTGGCGATGCTGTATCAGGCCAGCGGTCGCAACGCAGAAGTCGAAGGATTCCTGCGCACGGCCCTGCAGCGCGATCCGGACTTCTACCCGGCGCTGGTCACCCTGGTGCAGTGGCTGGAGGCCAACGGTCGCAGCCAGGAAAGTCATGCCCTGCTGGCGCAAAGCCTCAAGGACCATCCTGACTCGGGCCTGCTGCAATACACCCAGGGCCTGGCACTGATTCGTGCCGGCCAGGCGGCTCAAGCCATGCCGTACCTGCGCCAGGCCGCGAAGCTGGAACCGCAGAGTGGGCAATTCGGCTACGTACTGGCAGTGGCCCTGCATGACAGCGGCAAGATTGACGAAGCCTGCGCCGAACTGGAACGGCTGTTGAAAGAGCAACCGGCCAACCGTAATGCCCGCTTGTCGCTGATCCAGTATTACCTGGCCAACGGCCAGGAGCCCAAGGCCCAGGTGCTGTTGCAGGGCTGGAAGAAAATGAACATGGGGGATCCGGCGTTGAAATGATCGGGGGGCTGGCTCAAAGGCCTCTCGCGGGCAAGCCTCGCTCCTGGGAAATCAATGTGATCTCCGTAGGAGCGAGCCATTTTGCGGTGTAACAGCCAATCCATTCACTGATCCGCGGATCCCGCAACGGCGAGAATGTTGCAGGGCACTTGATACAGGACATGCTCCGTCGTACTGCCCACCCATTTGCCCAGTCCCTTGCGATGCGCATTTCCCATGACGATCACATCGGCCCGGTGATGCGCTGCAAAGTCGGCCAGTGCTTTGCCAGGTGGCCCTTCAACGAAGTGTTGTCGCTCAGTGGGCACGCCGTAGTGGTCGGCCAGTGCGATAAATGACTTTTGCAGTGACTTGCGCACATCGCTGCTGAAGCCCGGCATCGTCACTGCACCAGCACCTGCGTCGGATATATGTGTCAGCGATAGATCGTAGGCATACAGCAGATGCAGCTCCGCGCTGCATTGCATCGACAATCCGTTCGCCGCCTGGATGATGCGGTCGTTGATGCCAGTGATCTGAGTCTCGGGTTGTGACGGATCGACTGCCGCCACTACCACTCGCGGAAGTGGGCACCTGACTTCGCTGACCAGATGCACAGCCACCGGACATTCGCGCAACAGGTGCCAATCCAGAGGCGTAATGAAAACGCGTTTGAGCGCCGACTCGTGTTGCACGTCCTTGATAACCAGATCCGGCTGCATTTCTGCCACATGCACAAGTATTTCTTGCAGCGCGGTTCGCGTAACAAGCACTTCGGTACTCACCTTGACCCCGTGCCCGCGAATTAGCTCGGCCTCATCCTTGAGCCACTTTTCGTTCTCTTGCTGACAGGCCTCACGAAAACGCGCACCTGCGCTCATCAAACCCAAGAGGTTGGAGTCTTCGATAAACACCGTGATGTGCAGCGCTGCACCAGTGGCTTGGGCAATGGCGATAGCTCGTTCCAACGCCGGGGTGTGGCGCATGGCTGGACCTGCTATCAGAAAGAGTCGTTGATACTGGCTCATGTAACACCTCCAAACGTTCCGGGATATCCAATTCCCCCAGCGCTCTGGCCTGTCACACCACCGACGATTTACTATCGCCTCAACTGTCTGGATCGACACTATCAATATACGCCTGGATTCAATCAATCCCCCACTTCACCGAGTCGACTTTTTCAAAAGCGGCGACGCCATGAACACATTTACTTACAAATACTTCATTTGCATAAAATCGATCTTGCAACTATAGGTGATAAGTTATGGCCCTCGATCGGGCCAAGAGATGCCTAGCCTCAAATGCGCATCAAGCTACCCAGTATTCCTGCCCTCGGTGTTTATCTCGCACTGTCTTGCCTGTTTGTGACCGCATGGTTACTCAATCCTGCCCACACGCATTCGTCCTTTGCGATGAATCCAGTGAAGGCTGTGACCGATCAAGTGGCCAGGCCCATTTATACCAGCCGTTTCGCCTCGTCCGGGCTGGTGGACTTCGTGCACTCCTCGGCCGTAACAGCCTTGCCTGACGGTAGTTTGATGACAGCCTGGTTTGCCGGCTCTCGCGAAGGCGCAGCCGATGTGCAGGTGCGTTCCGCCCGCTTCGACGCGAAAACCGGCGAATGGGGTGCTGAACGGGTATTGGCGACACGGAATTCGACCCAACAGGGCACCCAAAGATACATTCGCAAGCTGGGCAACCCGGTGATTGCACTGGCGCCGGATAAACGCCTGTGGTTGTTCTACGTATCCGTGTCCATGGGCGGCTGGGCCGGCAGTGCAGTCAACGTGATGGTTTCCGACGACTTCGGTGAAAACTGGTCCGCTCCGCGCCAACTGATCACGTCCCCCTTTCTGAACATCAGTACCCTGGTCCGGTCCGCCCCCGTGTTTCATGCCGACGGCTCCATCGGTTTACCGGTCTACCACGAGTTCCTGGGCAAGTTTGCCGAGTACCTCTACTTGAGCGCAGACGGTGATGTGATCGACAAATACCGCATCAGCCACGGCAAGAACTCATTGCAACCCACGGTGGTTCCGCTGGATGGGCAGCGCGGCATCGCCTTGTTGCGTTATGCCGGCAACACCCACCACCGTGTTCTGGCAACCCGCACTGAAGATGCCGGACAAAACTGGAGTGAACCTTATCCGCTCGAGCCATGGAATCCGAACTCCTCGCTGGCGGCCGTCGCAACCCCCGAGCATGGGTTGCTGGTAGCGCTCAATGACCTGCAAGAGGGGCGCTTCAAGCTGAGCCTTTATGGCACCGACGAAAAAATGGACGATTGGCGCTCGTTGCGTGACCTGGACAAATCACCTGATCCGGAAGGAGATCCGTTTTCACCCCAGGCCTACAAAAAAATCATAGGCAATGAGTTCCGCGGTTCCAGTGGCGCGCTGCGCCAACCTCTGGAGGCGCAATTCCTGAACAATCTCGACACACGTGTCTGTAACCCCCGAGGCTGCGAGTTTGAATATGAATATCCATATTTCATCCGCAGCCCGGACGGCATGTATCACCTGGTTTATTCCTGGAACAACACTTTCATCAAGCACGTTACTTTCAACGATGCGTGGCTGTCCGAGCGACTCAAATGATTAACCTTTGGCAAGCCCATGTCTGCTTCGCGATGATCATCTTCCTCTTGCTGCCGTCTTTCGGTTTGAACAGGAGCTGGCGTATCGCGCTGCTGGCCGCCTTGCTGGCCGCCAGCTTCATACCGCTGGACGGGTTGTCGTTGGCCACGTATTTGCGCAGCCACATCGATGACCTTGCGATCACGTCACTGGTGTTCATGGCATGGGGCTGTTTACGTCGGCTGGGCTACCTGCCGCCTGCGCGGCAGGGTAAAACCTGCATTCTGATCATGTTCGCCCTGTTGGCCCTGGTGCTGTACCCGGCAACCCTTGGTCTGAGCGATCTGGATCCTTATCGACTTGGATACAGCCCGCGCCCGATGTTGATTTTCTTCGCACTGCTCACTCTGGGCCTGTTTTACCTGCGCAACAGCCTGGCCGTCGTGATGCTGTCCAGCGCGACCCTGGCCTTCATCGCCGGGATAAAACCTTCGCAAAACTATTGGGATTACCTGATTGATCCACTACTGGGTCTGTTTTGCTGTGCGGCACTTCTGATGCTTTTCACACGCTGGACGTATGGTTGCCTGAACAAACAACCCAGCCCAGTGTTTAAAGCATCCCGAACCGTTTGAGCTTGAACGACAAATTTAACAGGGGAACTTGGATGGGTTGGCTGCAATCGAGACGTTTGCACTATTGGCTAGGCGCAACAGCGATTCTGTTTGCGTTGTTTGCCCTGCTACGGGTGGTGTTCTTTTTCGGCTATTCCGGTTTCGACGCTAATGCCCTGATCAAGGACGAGGCCGTACGGGAAACCCTGGGCATCGGCTTTCGTTTCGATCTGCGCCTGGCCATTCTGGTAATGCTGCCGTTGGCTTTGTTTGCCTGGATTCCTCGCTGGAACCTCATCACAAGCCGCTTGCTGCGCTGGATCGCACGCCTTTACATTTTCGCGGCTCTAGGCGCCCTGCTGCTGATCTACATCATCGATTTCGGGCATTACGCTTACCTGGGCATGAGGATCAACGCCACGGTATTGCGCTTCATCGAGGATGCACAAATATCCCGTGACATGGTCTGGCAGACCTACCCGGTCATCTGGATTTCTCTGGGTTGGCTGGCAACGGTAGCGTTGACGACACTGGCCCTGGTGCATCTGGAGCGTGTGACGCTGGACCGCCCTCGCAAACCGATTCACCCGTTCTCTGCCACATGGGGCGGCGCGTTGATGGTCATGGTGGTATTGCTGGGCATTTTAGGCCGTGTCGAGAACATGAACCTGGAAAACCCTGTGCCATTGCGCTGGAGCGATGCCTTCTTCTCGGGCAATAACCAGACTGCTGCACTGGGGCTCAACCCGGTGATCTTCCTGTATGACACGCTCAAGGTCGGCCAGTCGCGCTATGACGAAGCACAGGTGCGCGAGAACTATTCAGTCATGGCCAACTACCTGGGCGTTGACCAGCCCGATCCGCAAACGCTTAATTTTGTTCGCCACCAGGCACCACAACCCTACAAAGTATCGGGATCACGACCGCCGAACGTGATGTTTGTCATGCTTGAATCCCTGGGCACCAGTGCCGTCGGGGCTTACGGCAACCCGATCAATCCGACCCCCAATCTCGATCGCCTGGCCACGCAGAGCTGGTTCTTCGAGCACTTCTATGTGCCGGTGACCGGCACCGCAAAAACCGTATGGGCCAGCATTTCCGGGGTCCCTGACGTCACGCGTCAAGAGACTGCGACGCGTAACCCGTTGATCACCCGGCAGCACTCCCTGGTCAATGCCTTCACCGGCTACGAGAAGATCTACACCATCGGCGGCAATTCCGGCTGGGCCAATATGAATGCCTTGATTCGACAAAGCATCGACGGCGTTCGCCTGTACGAAGAGCGGGACTGGAAATCCCCGGTGGTGGATGTCTGGGGCATTTCCGATCTGGACCTGTTCAAGGAGACCGACCAGCTCCTGCAGGCGCTGCCCAAGGACAAACCGTTCTTTGCGTATGTACAGACTGCCGGCAACCATCGTCCCTTCACGATTCCCAAGACCAATGATGGATTCGAGGTCAAGCGCCCTACCCTCGAGGAAGTCCAGGCCGCAGGGTCGCGCAGTGTCGAGCAATACAACGCCGTGCGCCTGCTGGACTTCAACATCGGCCGCTTGATGGAAATCGCCAAGGCCGGCGGCTACTACGACAACACCATCTTTGTGCTGTTTGGCGACCACAACACCCGTATCGCGCAGATCCCTTTCCTGGCCCCGGCCTATGAGCAACTGGGCCTGGAAAGCAATGCGGTGCCGATGATCATCCACGCCCCGGGCTTGCTCGGGACACGCAAGGTCCAGGAGGCGGTTGGCTTGGTGGATTTGCTGCCAACAGTGGCGGGCATGGCCGGTCTTGAGTTCCGCAACAGCGGCATGGGTCGTGATATTCAGCAGCCGGCGCCCGAGGGTGAACGCGTGGTACCGCTGGTATTGCGCGAAGGAACGTTCCCGCTGATTGCCGGCGTGACTCAACATTACATGGTGCAAATGGAGCACGACGGCAGCTCGCCAACGCTCCACGACCTTGCCTCGAAGACGCCCCTGGACAACGTGGCCGAGCAAAACCCTGAAGAGTTCAAACGCCTGGTGCAGTTGACCCGCGCCATGCATGAAACCTCAAGGTTAATGCTGTATCAGAACGTGCGACAGTAACTGCTGGCGCCAGCGAGCCCGCGTCTATGGTGCAGATAGACGCGGGTCGCCCTGACCTATGACATCAGCTGCGCTCGCGGGGAATCAGGCTCTGCAGCTGTTGCGCCAGGAAGTTTGCATCGAACTCAAAGGTATCCGGGTCCTTCAAGCCATTGGTCTTGCGCCACTGCCAACCAGTGGATGGCGGCAGGCACACCAGTGACACGCTGCCATAACGCGCTGCGGTAAATCCCATCACGGCAATGGAAATCTGCCCGCCGACACCCATCACCTCCGGCACGAATTCCACCGGCTTGCCAGCAATCACAATGGACAGCTTTTCGCTCTTGAACGTCGATGCCTCGACTGGCACGCTCGGCCCCGATGCAACATAGGCCTCACGGCTTACTTCCAGCAGATGCGGTACCAGCACTGGCTCCAGCCACTGCTGGATCTGATCGAACAGTTCAGCAATGCGCGCCGCCCATTGTGCCGATTGCGACTCGAACAGCTGTTTCTTGTGCGCTTCACTTTCTGCGTAGTGACGAAGCATCTCGCCCAGTTGCTGTACATCGTCCATTGCGGTGATCCTTTGGTTGAAGCAGTACTGCGGACTTTCAGAATGGCAGATGCGCGCTGCCAGCGTACGACTAAAAGCGCGAACGGTATTGGAGGTGGGCTTGCTGATCTGACCCGAACAAAGCACCCTGCCCTTGCTCGACACCACCGAGCTGCAAGCGCAAGCTGCGGTGGCGTTCGCCCTGGGCGAATGACTCAGCCGGCCCTGGGCGGGCGACGCAGGCGCGCCATGCTCAAGGTGTCCACCAGTACACCGTCGCGAACGGCGTAATCACGAAACAGGCCCTCGGTTTCGAAGCTGAACTTGCGGTACAGGGCAATGGCCGCTTCGTTATCGGCATACACCGAAAGCTCGACGCGCTGCAGGTTCATCCAGTTGTCGGCGATATCCAGCGCCGTCGCGAGCAGCTTCGACCCCACGCCCTTGCCCTGCCACCCGACCGCAACACCCATGCCAAAACTGCCGGCATGGCTGCGACGAATGCGTGAGAACTGCTCCAGGCCAATATTGCCGATGACCGTGCCTTGATGCAGGGCCACTACCTTCACCAGGCGTTCGTTATCCGGCGCCAGGCGACTGCGCCAAAGCTCGGTGGACTGGAACGGCATTTGCAGGGTCTGCCGGGCGATGGCGGGATCGTTGTACAGCGCCGTAATGCCTTCGATATGGGATTCGTTGAAGCGCTCGAACGTGATAACGGGTTCGGTGGTCGGCATGGGTGAATCATCCTTGAAGCAGACATGGCCGTTCACTCTATCCCGAACGAAACCTTTGTGGCGAGGGGGCTGCCCCCGTTGGGTTGCGTAGCGACCCCCGACAATCCAATACTCGTTTTCATCCTGCAAACCGCAGTACCCGTTATTGCAGCTTCTACGCAGCCCAACGGGGGCAAGCCCCCTCGCCACAGGGGTAGCAGTCTATTCAAGCCATCTTCACTCGAACCACTCCCGACGCTCGCTGAAGGTGTTCTCGATCAACTCGACGATCATCCGTACCTGCGCGTCCTCCTCGGAACGGGCATTGACCGCCATCCACACCTGACGTCGCATCGGCCGCTCGAACAGGCCCGGCAAGCCCACCAGACCACGGTCGAAATGGCTCATGTAGTGCGGCAGCAGACCGACGCAGGCGCTGCAACGGATCATCTCCAGCATCAGTTCGTAGGACTGTAACTGCACAGCTCCCGCCAGGCGTTGGTCCACCAGCGCATTCCATGGCCGGAAGCTTTCAACCTGGCAGTCCTGCTGCCATTGCACCAGGAGGAAATCGGCCAGTTCCTCCAGGCACTCCGGCCTGGAAGCCACCCGTGAGTAACGCTTGGCAATGTGCGGCAGGTACTCCAGTTGCGCCAGAGACCGGGGTTCGGTGGTGGCAAAGCTCGGCCCCGGTAACGGTGATCCGGTTTCACCCAGCCACACCACCACGTCGGCGCTGACCGCTTGCAGGGACAGTTCGCTGTCGAGGGTCTTGATGTCCAGGCGCACGCTGGCATTGCGCCGCAGCAACGCCACCAGGTCACGCCCGAGAATGTCATGCAGGATCGAATCGGCCACGGCCAGCCGAATCAACGGCTGTTCGATCACCGGCAGATCGCGCTCATGGGCCAGGGCGATCAATTGTGCGTGCAGGCGCAAGCCATCGCGACTGAGGCTCAAACCATTGTCTGACGGGTTGAACAGTGAGCAGCGCAGCTGTGTCTCCAGCAGCGCCAGTTGCCTGCGCAGGCGGGTGGCCTTGATGTTCAGGCTGCGCGCGGCCTGCATGAAACAACCGCAACGGGCACTGACGGTGAAGCACAGCGCCAGTTCGGGGTCGATACCCGCAGCCAACTGGCGCCAGGACGCATTTTTATCGATGACTACACGATACTCGGTAGCGCCCCGGTGGGCGCCGGTTTCCATGACTGACATCGAGGACTCCCTGTCGACATGACACTGACAGTTCCATCCTGCGGATCATTGATGAACCTGCCGTGACAATGGCTCAGGCGCTGGGTGTCTGGCGAAAGCTCACGGCCAGGCGATTCCAGCTGTTGATGGTGGTGACGGCGATGGTCAGGTCGACCATTTCGCTTTCACTGAACTGCTCCCTGGCCAGCGCGTAAACATCGTCTGGTACGTGGCTTTGCGAGAGCAAGGTCACCGCTTCGGTCCAGGCCAGCGCGGCTCTTTCCCGCGGATTGAAAAAGTTGCTGTCGCGCCAGACCACAATGGAATACAGACGGCGGTCGCTTTCGCCGAGGCGCCTTGCATCCACCGAGTGCATGTCGGTGCAGAAGGCACAGCCGTTAAGTTGCGAGGCGCGAATCTTGATCAGGTGCAGCAGGCCCTGCTCGATGCTCAGGCTGCTGGTCAGGGCCTCCATGGCGATCATGGCCTTCATCGCTTTGGGGGACGCGCTGTAGTAATCCAGGCGGGGCTTCATGGCGTTCTCGTGCGGCCTTGAGTTGATTTTCACGGTAAGCGCTGGCGCGCGAGCATGACAGATCCAATTTCGCGATTTCCCCGTGGACCACGGCCTGCAGACCAATTGACGGTTTTTCCACCGCGCAACTTCTGCCGACCGAGCGGATAAGGGTAATCTTGCGCGACGCACACGCGCCTCAACAGCCCCGGAGTCTCGCCGACATGGAACTGCATGTTGTCATCAATGGCCGCAAGGACCTGGCCGGCCAGTTGTATAACCAACTGCGCAGCGCCATCGAGTCCGGACGCCTGGCCGCCGGGACGCAACTGCCGCCCAGCCGTTTGCTGGCCGAACAATTGGGCATTTCACGCAAGACCATTTCCGATACCTACGCCCAGTTGACCTACGAAAACTTCCTCACCGGCGTGGTCGGCAAAGGCACCTACGTCAATGCGCGCTCGTCGAAGGTGCAGCGTAAACAGAACTACACAGAGCTTGGCGGCTTTGAGGTGATCGAATCCTGGCGCAACCTGCCGGTATTCCTGCGTCATCCGACCCTGGAAGGCTCGCTGCGCTACGACTTCATTGGTGGCGCCACCAGCAAGGGCCAGTTTCCCCAGGATGACTGGCGACGCTGCACCTCCCACGCGCTGCGCCAGATTGCCGGCTCCAAGGGCTTGTACAGCCAGCCTGAGGGCTTGCCCGCCCTGCGCAACGCCATTGCGCGGCACATCGCGTTCTCCCGCGGGGTCAATTGCCAGGATGAGGATGTGGTGGTGTGCAACGGCGCGCAGCAGGCGCTGGACCTGATTGCGCGGGTGCTGATCAGTCCGGGCAGCCTGGTCGCCATGGAGGACCCCGGCTACCCGCCGGCGCGGCTGCTGTTCGGCACCCATGGTGCCACGGTGATTGGCGTGCCGGTGGACGCCGAAGGCATTGTGGTGGACCAGATTCCTCGCGGCACGCGCCTGATCTACGTCACCCCGTCGCACCAGTTCCCGCTGGGCATGCCGATGAGTCAGGCGCGCCGGCAAGCACTGCTGGCCAAGGCCCATGAGCTGGGCGCGATCATCATCGAGGACGACTACGACAGCGAATTCCGCTACGAAGGTCGCCCCACCGATTCCCTGCAAAGCATGGATGAACGGGGGATCGTCGCTTACGTCGGGACCTTTTCCAAAACCCTGCTGCCGGAACTGCGGCTTGGCTATGCGATCCTGCCGCCAGCGATCCTGGAGGCCGTGGTGCGCGCCAAACAGCTCACCGACCTGCACACCTCAACCCTGCCGCAATGGGCGCTGGCCAAGTTCATCGCCGAAGGCTGCCTGCTTAAGCACATCCGCCGCTGCCATACGGTCTATGCCGGGCGCCGTGAACGGATCCTGACGCGCATGGCCGGCGACCTCTCACCCTGGCTGGAGGCGGTGCCGTCCACCGCCGGCTTCCACATGGTGGTGATGTGCAAAGTGCCCATGGATATTCCATTGGTGATCGAACTGGCGAAAAAAGTCGAAGTCGGGCTCTATGCCATCGACGGCTTTTTCTATCAGCAAGCGCCCAAGGCCGGGTTTTTCTTCGGTTTTGGCGCCATCGAGACCCTGGACATCGACACCGCCCTGGACCGTGTGCGCGACATTTTGCAGCAGGTGGCCTGACGGATTGGCCTGGGGTTTTATCCGGCGATTGGCTATTGGCGGTCCGCAGGGTCAGGCCTATCCTGCATAGGCGTTAACCCTCAATGAGCAGGATTCGTCCGGCCTGATTCAGGAGTGTGAGCAATGTCCCATGAAGTGATCAATACCGTACAGGTACAGGCCGCCGCCGGCCGCTCGGATGAACTGGGTAAGCAACTGCAAAAGATTGTCGAAACCCTGCGTGAACTACCGGGCTGCGAATCCTATATGGTCGACCGCTGCCCAGAGGACAGCAATCGCTGGACCGTCAGCGCCCGCTGGCAATCGGAAGCGGCCATGAAATCCCATTTCAACTGCCCCGAAGTCCAGGGTTTCATTAGCCTGATCGACAGCCAACTGGCCAATGCCGTGGACTTCAACAGTTTTCCGATCGTCTGAAAACAAGATCAAAGGATCGCAGCCTGCGGCAGCGCCTGCACGGGCTGCGATCTTTGCTTTGGTCCCCTCGCCTTCCGCAATATTGGCTGTTTAACCGCTACCGCTTGCGCACTACTGTGGTTTGCAACAACTAACCACCGCAGGTAAAGAACCATGAACATGTTGCGTTGCTGTGCTGCCTCCCTCGCCGCTCTGGCCATGATTGTGTCCGCTTCGGCCTTTGCCCATGACCCTTCGGAAAAGGTCACCGTTTTGCAGGACCAGATGCTGAAAAATGCTCCCGGCAAAAAGGCTTTGATGATCGAAGTTGACTACCAGCCAGGCCAATCGTCCATCGCCCACAAGCACGACGGCACGGCCATGGCCTATGTGCTTTCGGGGTCGATCACTTCTCAGGTGAAAGGCGAAAAAGCGGTTACCTACAAGGCCGGTGAGTATTGGTACGAACCCGCAGGTTCGGAACACCTGGTCTCGAAAAACGCCAGTACAACCAAACCGGCGAAGCTGTTGGTGTTCATGGTATTGGCCCCCGACGAGAAAGTGTTGATCCCACTGGAAAACTGATGGCTGAACGTACAGCCATAAATAAAAAGGCTCGAATGGCGAATTCGGGCCTTTTTATTTCCCGAGGCAATTAACCGCAAGCTGTTAAGCCAAACAAAACTATTGGCCACCGGATAAGTTCGAACATTGGCTATTTCAATAAAACATCCAGGGTTTAGTCTTGAGTCACTGTCGACACAACGCCGGCAACTTCAACTGTCGACCAAACTGTCTCACTGGAGAAACACCATGAAACTTGCACTTGTCAGTACGTTGACCATAACGGTAGTTTTAACTGGTTGCTCGATCCCGACTGCGCCAACGTCGGTCTCTTCGCTCAATGGCATGTTCACCGAACCGGTAGGCCGCAGTGGTGCCACCCTGATTACCAACGGCAGCCATGTCTCGCTGGGCATCATCTACAGCCAGAATACCCAGACGAACCGTGCCTATCTGCGGGACTACCAGGCCAACGCCGGCACCGGTTTCGGCCAGAGCCTGCTGGTGCAGCCGATTCATGACGCCTATGTAGCCACCTCCAGGCCAGACCTGGCCGTGGATTGGGTCAAGGCCTCCCTGCAACGGCAATTCGGTTCGGTGACTGTGTATCCGGACATGCAGAGCCTCAGGGCAGCGAAACCGGACGTGATGGCGGTGGTCGACACCCGCAGCCAACTGATGACATCGCGCAGTTCAGACATCCAGTCAGATGTCAGTGCAGATTTTTACGACAAGAATTTTAACTATATCGGTACTGCACAAGGGCATGACGCCAAAGCACTCAGTCCCGTGTGGGCTGACTACAAACGTAGTGAAGACATAGTTGCCGACATCCATGAACAACAGAATGTGCAAGTCAGGGCGCTGCAGAAGTTTGACCAGTCGCTCAATAGTTTGCTGAGCAAACCGACTAGCCTGTCGATGATTGACAACACGCCAGAGCAGAACCGCTACTGATGTTATCGCCCCCCCAGACTTTCTGACGCCTAAAGGCACGCTCAAGCTCGCTCCCACAGTAGATCAGGAAATGGGAGCGGGCCGTGTAGCACTGCGAAACAAATAACCAAGGTAAAACAAACCAATTAAAGTTATTTTAAGTTCTGCACGGAACAGCCACCTTTTTAACTTTAAATAATGGATTGATATATGAGCAAAGATCAGGAAAGATCCTTCATAGCGTGCTTGACCTGCGAAGGGAGCCCCATGACTTTTTTCGAAAGGGTATTAAGCGACAGGCATTTTCAGCATGACGACGAAGATGGCCCGCACAAACACTTGATTACGACTGCAGAAGTCTACTTCGCTGATTTACAGAAAATGGTACCCTTGGGCGTCACCCCTAAAAATAAAAACAGCATAGGGATAGTGGTGCATTTCAGGTGCTATGACGACTATTACAACCTGCAAATCCTAAGCGAATCCTACTACAACAACTACTTCAGCAAGAGCACCCAAGGTTTCCTCGGGGCGCTTCCGGCGGCGGGCGATACGACTTCTTTTAACTTACTGAATGACAGCTTCAAGATTGTCACGCTCGATGACTTCGACAGCGATAACCTGACTGTTTACTTGCAAGCACGCAATGCAGGCCTTATCAAAAAAACCCTATGGGGTGGGGAGGTGAACCGTTATTGCTTCCACGACCAAATCGGTCACCAGGTTTCGTTCAAACTGCAAATTCTTGAAAGAAACGTGGCCACCCCTCAAAGCACTACGCCCTACACTTGAAATAGCAGTGTGTGGTGATTTGAACCATTAAAAAAAAGCCCCACATCCTTCGATGCGGGGCTTTTTCATTCAACGCCTGATCAGGCCGCCGGTTCCAGCTCGGCGGCGACGGCGGCAGGCACTACCGCTTGACCGCTCAACGCCAGGTCCAGCAGTTCGCGGTTGGCCACCGCGTACATGGCGTAGTCAGTGCCGCTGGCGGCACGGATTTCCACCAGCATCGCGCGCCAGCGTTCGATCATGCCTTCGTGCTGCGCCATCCACAGGGAAAGCCGTGCTTCCACGTCCTGGGTGCCGTCGCCCTGTTGCAGGACCGAGATGGTGATCGCGCGTTGCTGCCAGTCGACGTCATCGCGGAACGCTTCACGGGCCAGGGCCTGCCAGTTGTTTTCAACCGGCAGAGCGCTGATCTGTTGCATGTACCAGGTGATGTCCAGCGCGCTACCCACGGCGAAGTAAGCCTTGGCCACCTCAGCCGGATCCTGGCCAGTCACGTCGGAAGCCTCGATGATCGGCAGCAGGGTGTACAGGTGCGAGGTACCAGCCACCATACGCGCCAGCAGCTCCGGCACACCGGCTTCGACGTAGGCCTGATAACGGCGCTGCCAGGTTTCACGGATCTCGCCACTGAGCAGCTCGTCGAGCTTCAGGCCCAACTCTTTCAAGTGCGGACCAAAGTGCGCGACGTCACGGGCAGCGTTCTGCTCGTTGCGACGGGCACGCAGGAACCAGCGCGTGGCGCGACGGCCCAGGCGCATCAGCTCGTCCATCAGCTCCAGTTGCACGTCGGCGGCAACCTGGTAGTCCAGGTTTTCGATCTGACGGAACCAGTGCGGGAGATGGAAAATGTCACGCACGATCACGTAGGCGCCGGCCACGTTCGCCGGGCTCATGCCGGTCGACTCTTTGAGTCGTTGAACGAAGGTGATACCCATGTGGTTGACCAGGTCGTTGGCGATCTGGGTGCTGACGATTTCGCGCTTCAGGCGGTGACGGCGCATGGCCACGGAGAACTTGCTCACCAGCGTTGGCGGGAAAGCGGTTTCCATGTCGCGGGTCAGGTAGTCGTCGTCCGGCACCAGGGAGCCCAGCAACTGCTCCTTGAGGTCGATCTTGCTGTAGGAGATCAGTACCGACAGCTCGGCACGGGTCAGGCCATGGCCTTGCGCGACACGCTCGTTGATCGCTTCTTCCGACGGCAGGAACTCAATGGCACGATCCAGCTTGCCGCGGCCTTCCAGATCGTTCATCAGGCGCTTGTACTCGGCAATCCGCGGCAAGGCGCGACGGGCTGCCAGGGACAGGGCCTGGGTCTGCTTGTAGTTGTTGCCCAGTACCAGACCACCGACTTCGTCGGTCATGCTCGCCAGCAACTGGTTACGTTGCTTGTCGGTCATGTCGCCGGCCTGAACCACTTCGTTCAGCAGGATCTTGATGTTCACTTCGTGGTCGGAGCAGTCCACGCCACCGGCGTTGTCGATGAAGTCGGTGTTGGAACCGCCGCCATTGAGGCCGAACTCCACACGACCCAGTTGGGTCATGCCCAGGTTACCGCCCTCGCCCACGACTTTGCAGCGCAGTTCGTTGCCGTTCACGCGCAGTGCATCGTTGGCCTTGTCGCCGACATCGGCGTGGCTTTCGCTGCTGGCCTTGACGTACGTACCGATACCGCCGTTCCACAGCAGATCCACCGGCGCCTTGAGCAAGGCGTTCAGCAGTTCGGTCGGGGTCAGCTTGTCGGCCTCAATGTCGAAACGCTCTTTCATCTGCGGGGAAATCGCGATGCTCTTCGCGCTGCGCGAGAAGATACCGCCGCCTTCGGACATGATGCTGGTGTCGTAGTCCGACCAGGCCGAACGCGGCAGGTCGAACAGGCGCTGACGCTCGGCGAAGCTCGACGCCGGCTCAGGGTTCGGATCGATGAAGATGTGCAGGTGGTTGAACGCCGCGACCAGCTTCAGCTTGTCGGACATCAGCAAGCCGTTGCCGAACACGTCACCGGCCATGTCGCCAACACCGACCACGGTGATGCTGTCTTCCTGGACATTGATGCCGCGCTCGCGGAAGTGGCGCTGTACGCCGACCCACGCGCCCTTGGCGGTGATGCCCATCTTCTTGTGGTCGTAACCTGCCGAGCCGCCGGAGGCAAACGCGTCACCCAGCCAGAAGCCGTAGTCGATGGCGATGCCGTTGGCGATGTCGGAGAAGGTCGCGGTGCCTTTGTCCGCCGCCACGACCAGGTACGGGTCATCGTCGTCATGACGCACGACGTTGGCTGGTGGTACCAGGGCGCCGTCCTTCAGGTTGTCGGTGATGTCCAGCAGACCCGAAATGAAGATGCGGTAGCAGGCGATGCCCTCGGCCGCGATCTCGTCACGGCTGCCGCCCAGTGGCAGGCGACGCGGCAGGAAGCCGCCCTTCGCACCCACCGGCACGATCACCGAGTTCTTCACTTGCTGGGCTTTTACCAGGCCCAGGACTTCGGTACGGAAATCTTCTTCACGGTCGGACCAGCGCAGGCCGCCACGGGCAACGTTGCCGAAGCGCAGGTGCACGCCTTCGACGCGTGGCGAGTACACGAAGATTTCAAACTTCGGTACCGGCTTGGGCAGCTCGGGAATCAAGTGCGGGTTGAACTTGAAGCTGAAGTACGACTTGTTATGGCCGTTGGCATCGGTCTGGTAGAAGTTGGTGCGCAGGGTGGCCTTGATCAGGTCCAGGTAGCGACGCAGGATGCGGTCTTCGTTCAGTACCTGGACGTCATCCAGGGCGCTGAGAATCGCGTGTTCCAGACGCTGTTGCTTGTCGTCCAGGTCATCGCTGGTCAGCTTGCGCGCCAGGTAGAAACGGGTCTTGAACAACCGGGTCAGTTCGCGAGCGATGTCGGTGTGGTTGTTCAGGGTGCTGGCGATGTAACCCAGGTCGAAGCCCAGGCGGATCTGCTTCAGGTAACGGGCGTAGGCACGCAGCAGTGCCACGTCACGCCATGGCAGGCCGGCGGTCAGTACCAGACGGTTGAACGCGTCGTTCTCGGCATCGCCACGCACGATGTGGACGAACGCGTCCTGCAGCGTGTCGTTGAGCTGCTGGATGTCGAGTTCCAGGCCTTCGGCGGCGGTGAACGCGAAGTCGTGAATCCAGAATTCGCGGCCATTGCTGTGACGCAGGTGATACGGGAACTCGCCCAGCACGCGCAGACCGAGGTTTTCCAGGATCGGCAGGACGTCGGACAGTGCCAGTGGGGTATCGGCGTGGTACAGCTTGCAATGCAGCTGGCGCTGACCGGCGACCTGGCCCAGCGGCTGATAGAAGCTCATCACCAGCGGGTTTTTATCGCTCAGGCTCAACAGGTGCTGCATGTCGACCACAGCGGAATGCGCGGCGAAACGCTCGCGGTAACCGGCCGGGAAGCCTTTCGGGAAATCGGCCAGCACGTTGGTGCCCTGGGCTTCACCGAAGCTCTCGACCGTCAGTGCGGCGTAGTCGTCCTGCCAGCTGCGGCAGGCCTGCACCACTTCTTTTTCCAGCAGCAGCGGGTCGATGTCGAGGCGGTTTTTCGGGTCGACGCGCAGGATCAACTGCACGCGGGCCAGCACGGACTCGGAGAAGAAGGTCCAGAACTCGCAGTCGGTGGCTTTCAGGCGATCCATCAGCACTTGCTGGATCTTCTGGCGCACTTCAGTGGAATAGATGTCGCGCGGCACGTAGGCCAGGCAGTAGCAGAAACGGCCGTACGGGTCTTTGCGCAGGAACACGCGAATCTTGTTGCGTTCCTGGATCTGCACGATCGACATCACGGTGCTGAACAGCTCGTCCACCGGAGTCTGGAACAGATCGTCGCGCGGCAGCACTTCGAGCACCTGCGCCAGTTCCTTGCCCAGGTGAGCCTTGGCCTGGAAGCCGGAACGGTGTTCGATTTCCTCGACCTTGCGGCGGATGTACGGGATCACCCGCACGCTCTCGCCATACACCGACGAGGTGTACAGGCCCATGAAACGGCATTCCTTGACGACCTTGCCGTTGGCGTCGATTTCGCGGATCGACACGTAGTCCGGGTAAGCCGGGCGGTGTACACGGCTTGGGTGCGCGGCCTTGGCGAACGACAGCAGGGTCGGTTCGCGCAGGTAGTTCACGGCGTAGTCTTCGATGCGCAGGTCATCGTAGGTCAGGCCGGCACGCAGCAGCTTGGTCAGGCCGAGGAAGGAGTCCTTGTCGTAGACGATATGGCCGCCATCGGCTTCGTCGCTGACCACGAACTCTTCGTAGCCGAGGAAAGTGAAGTGGTTGCCCACCAGCCATTCCAGGAAGCTCTTGATTTCGCTCTTCTCGTCGCCATCGACGGCGAACTGGCTGTTGTCCAGCTTGCTCAGGATCTCCTGGACCTTGGCCTTCATCGGCTCGAAATCGTCGACCGCCACGCGGACTTCACCGAGCACCTGCTCCAGCTCTTTGCTCAGCACATTGAGCTCGGCGGTGTTGGCGCAGCGGTCGATTTCCAGGTACATCAGCGATTCTTGCTGAATGTCCTCGCCCTGGGTGCCCTTGGGCAGGATTTCCAGCAACTCGCCCTTGCTGCCACGACGCACGCTCAGCACGGTGGTTTGCAGGGTATGGATGCTGTAGCCGCGGCGGTTCAGCTCGGTACGCACCGAGTCCACCAGGAATGGCAGGTCGTGGTGCAGCACTTCGACCGCAGTGTGGGTCGACTGCCAGCCATGGCGTTCGTAATCGGGGTTGAAGACGCGCACTTGCGGTTGCGCGTGATCGAAGCGCTCAAGCAGGCGCCATGCAGAAAGGGTGCAGCCAGCAAGGTCGGACAACCGACGCTGGGTCAGCTCGTCAAGGGAAATGATGCCGAAGAATTGTTCAGCGAACAGCGCCACTTGTGGCAGTGCCTGTTCACTGATGTGCTGCGCCAGTGCCGCTTGCAGTTGGTGCTGGAAGTCGGCTTTGCTGGCTGCGGTGAAGAACGCCATCTGTGGTACTCCGCTTGGGCTTGTTATTGATGGAAGCGTCGCGCGAAACCCCTTTCGGGGCTACGTTTCAAAGCTAGCCGTCACCCGGTTCCTGATTCTCGGGCAGAGGAAACAGGGTGACAGGTGGGTGAAGCTGGACGAGACACTCAGGTCACATTCACCTTCCGTGAATGGGCATCTGCAAAAACGACTGGCCACGGGTTGCTCCAATGTCTTTACAGGTATCCATTGGTTGCGCAGCTTAACCAGTGCGACAAGGCCCGTGCTTGCGGTGCTGCGACATATTCGGTCATCGGCACGCTGCTCTAGGCATGCGCATCGAACAACACTAGCAGTCGTACAGGAAAATGACGGCTTTGCACCCGCATTTACGGGACCTTCGTACCAGAAATGACCGGTAACACACTGGTTGTTCGCTACATGAGCATGGCCGCTGGGACGAGCAGAGTTTTTTTTTGGGGGGGGGGGAATGAGGCTTGGTGGCGTCAGGTGCAGTGATCAACGAAGATGAGCGGGTCAAAAGTGCCAGTGAGCACGGGGCCTTCAGTGCTCACTGGCAGTTCAAGATTTCGGCACAGACAACAACACTGCCCTGCAAGTACCTTGTTATGGGCAATCGACCCCTGGCAGCCAAGGCTGTCCATTCGGAGCTGAGTAGATATCCGGTCGCTGGCCACGGCTCCAGTGGTGCTGTTTGTATTTTTTTCCCTCGAACGCCACTTCTTCTCCTTTGACTGCATAAATTTTCTCCACATCCCAGGTCGGGATATCGCCGCACTCACCGCCCCCGGCAGGTGCTTTGATATTGAGATGCTCAGTTAGCGTAGTGGTATGCGTGCCGTCAGAAACGGCTACAGAAAGGGTGCCTCTAGTATCCGCAGTGACTGTCGGCGCTTTGAAGGACATCGATTGCGTATCACCTCTCGAAGGCTCGAATCCGGTGGCGGTCCAAAGATAATTCAGGGGCTTGTTTGCTGGAGACCCCGCATAGACATGTGCGCTGAATGTCTCGCCCGATGCTACTTCCTCTGGCACGGCAAGCCGTCCTGCAGGCGGTTTGTCCTCCAACATTTTCCTGATTGCGACTTCCAGATCGGGTTGAACGCCTATTTCTGTACTATCGCCGTTGATCTGCGGGTAGCCTGTTTCGACGAGGAGTTTACGGAGTTCTTTCGGTGGAATATTGCCTAGCCCCTTGGCACGGGCTACTCCTTGTAACGAGGCAACAACACCGGCAATGATTGGGTTCGCTGAAGAGGTGCCGCTAAACGTATGCGTATAGCCCGTGGTTGGATTGCTCACACTCCAATCCGTCGTTGTGACATTGTAACCCCAGCTAAACAAATCGACGCGACTTCCATATTCGGAATGGCTCGCTCTAAGGCCAGTTTTTGGATCAACAGACCCCGCATAAATTGCACCGCTATCGAAAACATTACGATCATAGTAACCATTGAAAAACGGATGATCCAAATTTATATTACCATTCGCCGCAGCCTCCACCACATGCACGCCTTTTTCTTCAACAAGATAAGCAATAATATCGCGCACCGTTCTATTGTCTTCGATCGGCACAAAACATCTAACCATGCAACCAACCTCACTAAAAGGCTCCTTCTCTCTGATATGAACACCTATCTGCACTACATCACCCTCACTTAGCTTATCCGCCAACTGGAGCAATCTGTCCGTACCCCAGTGCAAATAACCGAGATTTACATAGGGAACAATCCCAGTAGTGCCAAAGCCATTTTCCCGTGATGCAATAATGCCTGCACTGGCCGTATCATGAGAGCCTGTTACGGCCCCGACATCAATTTCCAGATTAGCTTTTGGTAAATCAACATGTTCCTCCGCCCAGCGATTTATTTCTGCGGAGATCACTTGCATATCGCGGCCTTTTCCACCCAAAACCTTCCAGGCTTCAACCGCATTCACGCCACCAATCTTATAAGGGGTTACTGTAGCTTTGCCTTGCAGATAGTTTTGTTGACCCGTGAAATCAGGAATATTTTTGCTCGCGAGTTTTTTAATAGGCTTACCGTTATCTTCATGCATCCCTTCTACACGTGGCTCAAACTCGGCGCTTTCGACCAAAGGATTCTGTCTTAATTTATCAAGCAATGACTCAGCCTGATTTTCAGTCAGTTTATGGGTATCAACCATGAAATAACGATCCAATCGATGTCTCTGCAGCGCCTGTAATTGAGCAATGGTTCTCTCTCGGGAAGGTGGAACCAGCGGCCGCATATCAGGCGCAAGAAGCTTGAGTGTCTTTAACGAATCACCATGACTTTCCGAAGATAAAACACCGCGCTTAACCAATATCATTACACGCGAATAATCAGGAGCGGCCGCATTCACCAGCAAAGGCAACGAAGCAACACAGAACAACATGACACCCAGCCATTTACTCATCGACTTCATGTCTACACCTCGCAACGGTTGCAAAAATCAATAAAGCACTTTCCAGCAACACCAGCACTGGCCCATGCAACACAGAACAAACTCGACTGCTATTCATTGATTGCTCGACCCACAGTGAATGCTGCAAACCGAAGAGTGGCTACTGTCAAAAATAACAGTGCCGACGACTGGTCACATAGACTGAAGGCAATTTGCCCTGAGACGTCTCGTTGTAGTTGCTATCGCTACGCAAAAGGGTCTGTAGCCGAGCAGGATTTTTTAAAGGCTGGCAGAATTGTGCCCTTGTCTGTCTTCGCAGCGCTCGTCGAGCCAGGAAATCCCCATGAAAATGAAAACCGCCCTCTTGATCGTCAACCCATGCGATGACGAAGAAGACAACATGGCCATGCTTTGCTGCCATAGCGACAAGGGCGAAATGTTCCTGATGAGCCGTTACCCGGATGAGGACGAACTGGAAATCACCCTCGACGGCGAACCCTCGACCCTGGAGGGCGTGAAAGTCACCCTTAGCCCTTCCCTGTTGAAGATTGAAATTGCGGCGGCAGATGCTGATGTGCTGAATGGGGATGATGTACTGGAAATCACCTTTGATGCCGACATGACAGATCTGTCTGAGGTGGATGAAACCTTGCAGAACATTCTCAAGGGTACTGGCACCTATATCAGCCAGATTTGATGGTGCCTTAGCGGGCGCCTTCGCGAGCAGGCTCGCTCCCACAGTCGACCGCGCTCTTCCAACAAGAATGCGATCAAATGTGGGAGCGGGCTTGCTCGCGAAGAGGCCCGAAAGAACACCACCAGCCTGAAACCCGCAGAAAGTTCCTACAACGATTGCCAGCCATTTCCTGCACTTTGCACAAAATGCCGTTAGTCGCCGCCCCCCGCGATGGATTAAAGTAACGCCCCCAGCCCTGGCGCATTTTCGAACGTCCTCGGCCACCCTTTTGCAGGAACAGTCATCGATGGAACATCGTGAAGCGCTGCTCGCGCTGCGAACCTTTCTTTCAACGCAGATTCTCGGCCAGGAAAAACTCATCGAGCGCTTGCTCATTGCCCTGCTCGCTGACGGCCACATGCTGGTCGAGGGCGCCCCTGGCCTGGCCAAGACCAAGGCCATCAAAGAACTCGCCGAAGGCATCGAGGCCCAGTTCCACCGCATCCAGTTCACCCCTGACCTGTTGCCGGCCGACATTACCGGTACGGAAATCTACCGCCCGGAAACCGGCAGCTTCGTGTTCCAGCAAGGGCCGATCTTCCACAACCTGGTACTGGCGGACGAAATCAACCGCGCCCCGGCCAAGGTTCAGTCGGCCTTGCTCGAAGCCATGGGCGAGCGGCAAGTCAGTGTCGGGCGCAGTACCTATGAACTGTCGCCGCTGTTCCTGGTGATGGCCACGCAAAACCCCATCGAACAGGAAGGTACCTATCCGCTGCCGGAAGCCCAACTTGACCGGTTCCTGATGCACGTGAAAATCGGTTTTCCCGATGCCGCTGTTGAGCGCCGGATTCTGCAGCAAGCCCGTGGAGAAGCCCTGAACGGCGAAGCGAAGCCTGAGCGTCGGGTTACTCAACAGACGATTTTTGTCGCGCGCAAGGAAATCCTCGGTTTGTATATGGCCGACGCCGTGGAGGAATACCTGGTGCAGCTGGTCATGGCCACCCGCATCCCGGCCAAGTTCGACCCGGAGATGGCCGAGTGGATCGCCTATGGCGCCAGCCCTCGCGGTTCGATTGCCCTGGACCGCTGCGCCCGTGCCCACGCCTGGCTGGCCGGCCGCGACTTCGTCAGCCCCGAAGACATCCAGGCCGTGCTGTTCGACGTGTTGCGCCATCGCATCATTCTTTCCTTTGAAGCCGAAGCCGCTGGCATCGATCAGGACCGGGTGGTCCAGCGGATTCTCGACGTCGTAGCCGTCGCTTGACCCCGATGAACGCCAGCCTGCCGCCCGAGCCGGGCATCCGTGTCAGCCTCGCCGACCTGATCGAGATGCGCCATCGCGTGCGTGAAGTGCAGCTTTTCTCCACGCCGAGCCAGCGCAGTCCGCTGATCGGCCTGCACCACTCCAAACTGCGCGGACGTGGCGTCGACTTCGATCAGGTGCGGGTCTATCAGGCCGGCGACGATGTGCGCACCATTGACTGGCGCGTGACTGCCCGCACCCAGGAACCCCACACCAAGCTGTTCCACGAAGAACGTGAGCGACCGATCTTCATCATGGTCGAACAAAGCCGCCGGCTGTTTTTCGGCTCGGGCCTGATGTTCAAGTCAGTGCTCGCCGCCCAGGCCGCGAGCCTGATCGGTTGGGCCGCCCTGGGGCACAACGACCGGGTCGGCGGGCTGGTGTATGGCGACAACGAGCACTACGAAATCAAGCCTCGGCGCAGCAAGCAAAGCCTGCTGCAGTTGCTCAACCGGCTGGTGCGGGTCAATCAGTCGCTCAATAGCGAAAGCGAGCCGGACCGCGACGCCTTTGGCATTGCCCTGCGCCGTGCCCGGGAAGTGTCGCGCCCTGGCAGTCTGGTGATCGTGATCTGCGACGAACGCGCCCTTTCGGACAGCGCCGAGCAACAGCTGAGCCTGTTATCGCGCCACTGCGACCTGTTGCTGCTGCCGTTGTCCGATCCGCTGGATCATGCCCTGCCCGCCGCAGGTCTGTTGCGTTTCGCCGAACGCGGCGCACAACTGGAACTCGACACGCTGAATTTCGATCTGCGCCAGACTTACCGGGCCCAGGCCGAAGCACGTATCGCCCGCTGGGAACTGCTCGCGCAGAAACTACGGGTGCTGATGATGCCGTTGAGCACTCAGAGCGAGATGGTCGAGCAATTGCGCGAATACCTGAACCCACAGAAACCGGGGAAAGGCCGATGAGCAGCCTTGATCAACTGCAACCGCTGATATCCCCGCCAACGGTGCAATTCTGGCCTCCGGCACCGGGTTGGTGGTTACTGCTGCTCGTGATCCCGCTGATCGGTCTGGGCCTGTGGAAGCTGCGTCGCTTCATTCCACACAAACGTCCCGTGGTACGTGCCGAACAGCCGCTTGACCCGGTACGCCTTGCGGCCCTGGCCGAGCTGGCACTGATGCCCAAGCCTTACGACGGTGCGCCGGCCGGTGCCTGGCTGCAGCAACTCAACGGCTTGCTCAAGCGCCTGTGCCGCAACCATTATCCTTACAGCCAGAGCCACACCCTCAACGGCCGCAAATGGCTGGCGTTCCTCGACAATCGCTGCCCGGCGGCCGGCCTGACCCGCTGGATGGTGCTTGTCGAAGGCGCCTACAAACCCGAATGCAAACTCGACGACAAGGCCATCGCCGGCCTGACCCAAGCCGTCGAAACGTGGATTCGCAAACATGTTTGAATTCGCCTGGCCGTGGATTTTTGCCCTTGCGCCGCTGCCGTGGCTGATGCGCATCCTATTGCCGGTGGCCGACAGTGGTGAACCGGCACTCAAGGTCAGCTTCCTCAGCGATCTGGAAGGCCTCGCCGGGCGACGCGCCCGGGCCAACCTGCCAGCCTGGCGCCAGCAGGCCCCGTTCATCCTGCTATGGCTGTTGCTGCTGGTCGCGGCGGCTCGCCCGCAGTGGCTCGGCGAGCCCTTGCCGATTGCCGCCAGCGGCCGTGACCTGCTGGTGGCAGTGGACGTTTCCGGGTCCATGGATTTCCCTGACATGCAATGGCAGGACGAAGACATCAGTCGCCTGTCACTGGTCCAGCATCTGCTCGGCGACTTTCTCGAAAGCCGCGAAGGTGACCGGGTCGGGCTGATCCTGTTCGGCAGCCAGGCCTACCTGCAGGCACCGCTGACCTTCGACCGCCACACCGTGCGCGTCTGGCTCGACGAGGCGCGCATCGGCATCGCCGGCAAAAACACCGCCATCGGCGATGCCATCGGCTTGGCCCTCAAGCGCCTGCGCTTGCGTCCGGCCACCAGCCGCGTGCTGATTCTGGTGACCGATGGCGCCAACAATGGCGGTGAAATCGACCCCCTCACCGCTGCGCGACTCGCCGCCAAGGAAGGCGTGAAAATCTACCCGATCGGCATCGGCGCCGATCCCGAGCAAAGTGGCACGGTCGGCTTTCTCGGCGTCAATCCGAGCCTGGACCTGGACGAACCGTCCCTCAAGGCCATCGCCGAGGCTACGGGTGGCCAGTATTTCCGTGCTCGCGACGGCAAAGAGCTGCAGACAATCAAGGACACCCTTGACCAACTGGAGCCCGTGGCCCAGCAACCCACCCAGGCCCGCCCGACTCAAGCGTTGTACCACTGGCCACTAGCCCTGGCGCTGTGGTTGAGCATGCTCCTGGTGGCCCCCGTGCTCTGGCCGGACAACCCCTTGCAACGCCTGTTTACCAAGGACCTGTTCTTGCAAACCCAACTGCTGCCTGACTGGCGCCAGCGCCTTAAACGCCTGCGCCTGCGGAGGCGTCGATGAGTGCGCTGTGGCCGTACTGGTTCCGCCCCTGGTGGCTGCTGTTGCTGCCGGTGCTTGGCTGGTTGCTCTGGCAACTCTGGCACCGCAAGAAGCGCGCCGGGCGCTGGCAAATGATTCTGCCACCGGCCTTTCACGCCGCACTGCTCAGTGGCGGCAGTGGCCGTGACAGTAAACTGCCCTGGATCGCCCTCGGTCTGGCATGGCTGTTGACCGTGCTCGCCCTGCTCGGTCCGGGCTGGCAGCGTGTCGAGCAGACCAGCCAAAAGCCCGCCGACCCGCTGGTGGTGGTTCTCGAACTGACCCCGGAAATGCTCGCCACCGACGTCATGCCCAACCGCCTCGAACAGGCTCGACGCAAGTTGTTCGATCTGCTGCAGATTCGCAGCGACGCGCAAACCGCCATCGTCGTCTACGCCGGCAGTGCCCACACGCTGGTACCGCTGTCGGATGATCTTTCCACCAGCCGCAATCTGCTGGACGCACTGAAACCGTCGTTGATGCCAGAGGCCGGGCATCGCGCCGATCTGGCGGTGACCAAAGCCCTGGCGCTGCTCGAACAAGCGGCGCTGGGCGACGGCCGGATCCTGCTGATCGGTTCGTCCTTGACCGAACAGGAACGGCTGGGCATTCGTCACGCGCTCAACGGCAAATCGACTCAATTTCTGATGCTTGGCATCGGCACCGCCGAAGGCTCGCCCATCACCCAGGAGGACGGCAGTTTCCTCAAGGATGAACAAGGGGCCATTCTCGTGCCGCGCCTGGACGAGCCAGGCTTGAAAAGTTTTGCCAACGACCTGGATGGAGGCTTTCGCCAGGCACGCCTTGACGACAGTGACCTGCATGCCCTTGGCCTGTTCGACGGCCCACGCCACCTGCGCAACGACGGTCAGACCCTGCGCCTGGACACTTGGGCCGATCAGGGTTACTGGCTGTTGCTACCGCTCCTGTTGCTGGCGGCCTGCGCGGGACGTCGCGGCTGGCTGCTGTGCCTGCCTCTTCTATTGGCGCTGCCTCAACCGAGCTACGCCTTCGACCTCGTCGACCTGTGGTTGCGTCCCGATCAACAAGGCGTGCACCTGCTCAAGCAAAAACGCCCGGCCGAAGCCGCGCGGCGCTTCGAAGACCACCAGTGGCAAGGCGTGGCGCTCTATGAAGCTGCAGACTATGCCCGCGCCGCCGAGCGGTTCGCAGAAGGCAACGATGCCCACGCCCACTACAATCGAGGCAATGCCCTGGCCAAAAGCGGTGAGCTGGAGGCGGCCCTGGACGCGTACGAACAGGCTCTGGAACGTCAACCGGATTTGCGCCCGGCGCTGACCAACAAGGCGCTGGTGGAGGAGCTGCTCAAGCAGAAAAACAGCCCGCCCGCCCCGGAACCGGACCCGTCTGCCAGCGACGAACCCCAGGCCATGCAACAACAGACTCCACCCGGTGTTTCATCGCTGTTTTCGGAAAACGGTGAGCCGCAGGCGCAGGAGCCGCCGGCCGACTCCAACACCGCGCAACCGCCGGTGTCGCCGCCCAGACCGGGTGCCAATGAAGTGCCCGGCAGCGAGTTGGGCGACGAACAACACACCACGCCGCCCTTGCGCCCTGCCACCGACAGTATCGAAGGTGAACAGCGTCAGGCACTGGAGCAGTGGTTGCGGCAGATCCCGGATGACCCCGGTGAGCTGCTGCGGCGAAAATTCTGGTACGAACAGCAGCAACATCAGGATCAGGAAAAAACTCGATGACCCGCTTCACCGTTTTATTGCTCGCGCTGATGCACGGCCTGTTGTTCTGCACTGTCCAGGCACAGGCTGCAGAGCTGGCCGCCAGTGTGGACCGCACTCGCCTGAGCTCAGGCGAGACGGTCGAGCTGACCCTGGAGTCCACCGACGTGACACAGTTCGGCAAACCCGACCTGACACCCCTGGAGCCGTTGTTCGAAGTGCGCGGCACCCGCCAGGTCAACCAGCTGAACACCCTCAGCGGCGAGAACCAGGCCGCCACGCGCTGGATCATCACCCTCCTGCCGCGGCAAAACGGCAGTGTCGTGATTGCGCCCCTGCAACTGGGCGAACTGCAGAGCCAGCCGATCACCCTGCAAGTGGTCGAGAGCGAAACACCGGACACCCCGAACAAACGCGCCCCGGTGTTCATCGATGCCAGCCTCGATCAAACCAGCGTGTACGTTCAGGCCCAGGCCGTCCTGACCCTGCGCATCTACCACTCGGTGTCGCTGTACGACGACAGCAGCCTGCCACCCTTGCAGATACCTGACGCACGCATCGAACAATTGGGCGACTCACGCACCTACGAAAAAGACATCGATGGCCTGCGCCACGGTGTGATCGA
Organism: Pseudomonas sp. QLc11A; assembly: GCF_052112305.1. Taxonomy (NCBI): domain Bacteria; kingdom Pseudomonadati; phylum Pseudomonadota; class Gammaproteobacteria; order Pseudomonadales; family Pseudomonadaceae; genus Pseudomonas; species Pseudomonas sp. QLc11A. The sequence continues at coordinate 20,647 of NZ_JAVAJJ010000026.1, read as the reverse complement.
AATGCGCTACGCGATCTACCCGCAACACAGTGGCGAACTGATCATTCCGGCACAGATCTTCAACGCTGCGCTGGTCGACGCACAACCGGTACAGGACAGCGCCGCCCAGGGGCCGAAATCCGGCAAGCTGATGCGCGTCACCTCGACCGAACTGCTGTTGACGGTCAAGGCCAAACCCACCACCTGGCCGGACGATGCACCCTGGCTGCCTGCGCGCAGCCTGACCCTGAGCGAAAGCTGGAACCCGGAACCGGACCACACCCAGGTCGGCGATTCACTGACCCGCAGCCTGACGGTGACGGCCGAAGGCTTGTCCAGCAGCCAACTGCCACCGCTGCCCGGCACCGATGTCGGCGGGCTGCGCCGCTACCCGGATCAACCGGTGTTCGGCAACCAGAACAGCGAACGCGGCCTGGTCGGCAGCCGTGAAGACCGCGAGGCCCTGGTGCCGACACGGACCGGCGCCATCGAGCTGCCCACCGTCGACGTGGTCTGGTGGAACACTTTCGAAGACCATCTGGAACACAGCAGCCTGCCTGCCCGCACGCTACACGTGGCGGCCAACCCGAGCCTGGTGGTCGACACCCCGGCCGGCGCGTCTGCGGTCCAGGCCAGCGCCGACAGCGAAGCCCTATGGCGCTGGAAACTCAGCACCTTGTTCCTGGCCTGCACCACCCTGCTCGGCTTCGGCCTCTGGTGGCGTGGCCGCTGGCAACCGGCGGTGGCGCGCACCGCCCAAACCGGCCCGAGCCCGCGCACCGTACTCGACGACCTCAAGCGCGCCTGCCTGGCCAATGATTCCCACGCCACCCGCCAGGCCCTCGACGCCTGGGCCCGGCAACAACCGGAAACCCTGGCCGACATGGCCGCCCGCTTCGTGCCCCTGTCCAACGCCCTCGACGGCTTGAACGGCGCGCTCTACAGCGAAACCGGCCAGTACTGGCAAGGTGACGAGCTGTGGCGGGCGATCAAGGCGATCCCGATGGCCGAACGGGTGCAGGACCCGGTCGGCGACAGTGGGTTGCCGCCGCTTTATCCGAAATAGAACCCTTCGCCGGCAAGGATGCATTTGTGGCGAGGGAGCTTGCCTGTGGCGAGGGGGCTTGCCCCCGTTCGGTCGCGAAGCGGCCGTAAATCCGGGCAGCTCGGTGTGACAGAAAAACTTGGGGCCGCTTCGCAGCCCAACGGGGGCAAGCCCCCTCGCCACAGAGCATTCCATCGCGCGACCGGGCATTTTTACCAGTAAACTCTCCCCCCTTTCGCCGCCTTCATTTTTCACGCGGCCATCACCTATTTTTGTACCGGAGTCCGCCTTGCGCTTGTTTCACACCTCCGACTGGCACCTGGGGCAAAACCTGCACGGCCAGGATCGCGATTTCGAACATGGCTGTTTTCTTGACTGGCTGTTACGCCAGCTGAAGCTGGATCAGCCGGATGTGCTGTTGATCGCCGGCGATATCTTCGACACGGTCAACCCGCCGGTCAAAGCCCAGGAGCGGCTCTACGACTTCATCGTCAGCGCCCACGAGCAGCAGCCGTCGCTGACCATCGTGATGATTGCCGGCAACCATGATTCCGGCTCGCGGATCGAACTGCCCGCGCCCTTGATGCGGCGCTTGCGCACCCATGCACTCGGTCGTGTGCTGTGGCTGGACGACGGGCAGCTGGATGCCGAGCGCCTGTTGCTGCCGTTGCCTGACGCCAGTGGTGAAGTCACCGCCTGGTGCCTGGCACTGCCGTTCCTGCGCCCGGCGGAAGTCACCGGCGCGCACTTGGGCGACAACTACCTGCGCGGGATCGGCCAGGTGCACGAATGGCTGATCGAAGCGGCCAACGCCAAGCGCACACCAGGCCAGGCACTGATCGCCATCAGCCACGCGCACATGGCGGGCGGCTCGGTGTCGGAAGACTCCGAGCGCAGCCTGATCATCGGCAACGCCGAAGCCCTGCCCGCCAGCCTGTTCGGGCCGAGCATCAGCTACGTTGCCCTGGGCCACCTGCACAAACCGCAGAAGGTCAACGGCGAGGAGCGCATCCGCTACAGCGGCTCGCCGATTCCGCTGTCGTTCTCCGAGATCAGCTATCAGCACCAGATTCTCGACATCAGGCTCGACGGCGAAACCCTGGTCAGCGTCGAGCCCAAACTGATTCCCCGCGCGGTCAACCTGCAACGCATCGGCCCGGCGCCCTTGAGCGAGATCCTGCTGCAGCTGGCGGACCTGCCGGACATCGACCTGTTGGCCGACATCCAGCGCCAACCGTGGCTGGAGGTGCGGGTGCGCCTCGATGAGCCGCAGCCCGACCTGCGCAATCAAGTGGAAACCGCCCTGCAAGGCAAGGCCGTGCGCCTGGTGCGCATCGCCGCCGAGTACGCTGGCAACGGCAGCCGTGACGGTGCCGATGAGGGCAGCACGCTGATCGAACTGGACCAGCTCACGCCCCAAGAGCTGTTCAGCCGTGCCTGGCAGGACAACTACGGCAGCGAGGTCGACGAGCAAACCCTCAAGGACTTTGCCGAGCTGTTGCAGGACGTGCAGATGGAGAGCGAACAACCATGAAAATTCTCGCGATCCGCCTGAAAAACCTCGCCTCCCTGGCCGGGCCCTTTGAAATCGACTTCACCGCCGAACCCCTGGCCAGTGCCGGACTGTTTGCCATCACCGGCCCCACAGGTGCCGGTAAAAGCACGTTGCTCGATGCTTTGTGCCTGGCGCTGTTTGGCGCCGTTCCACGCCTGAACAACACCGGCCGCGACGCGAAAGTGCCGGACGCCGACGGCGAAATCGGCACCGGCGACCCGCGAACCCTGCTGCGGCGCGGCACCGGTGAAGGCTATGCGGAAGTGGATTTCGTCGGAGTCGACGGCCGCCGCTACCGCGCTCGCTGGGAAGCCAATCGCGCCCGGGACAAGGCCGCCGGCAAACTGCAGGCCAGCCGCCAGAGCTTGCGTGACATCGATCAGGACCAGTTGCTGGCCAGCCAGAAAGGCGAATACAAGGCTCAGCTCGAAGCCGCGCTGGGGCTGAACTTCGAACAGTTCACCCGCGCCGTGCTGCTGGCGCAAAGCGAGTTCAGCGCATTCCTCAAGGCCGACGACAACGACCGCAGCGAACTGCTGGAGAAACTCACCGACACGGCGCTCTACACCCGACTCGGTCGTCGCGCCTTCGACAAGACCAAGGAGGCTCGCGAGGTTCACAAGCTGCTGCAGGATCAAGCCAGCGGAGTGACGCCGCTGGCACCGCAGGCCCGTGCGGAACTGGATGAGCGCTTCAATGCCGCGCAGCAACAGCAGAAGTTGCAGCAGGCACAACTCAAACAGCTTGAGCAGCAGCACACCTGGCTCAAGGAGCTGCGTCAGTTGCAGGACATTCAACTCGCAGCGACCGAGCAACTTCACAGTGCCCAACAGCACTGGGAAGGTTTGGCCGGCGAACGCTTGAAGCTGACACGGCTGGAACAACTCGGCCCACAACGGCACCAGTTCGCCCGCAAAACCAAGCTCGATGCACTGCTGACGCCACTGGCCGCACAGGTTGCTGACCATACCCGGCAGCAGCAGGAGCTGACTGAACGCCAGACGTTGCTGGAGCAAAACCTCTCTGCCACACAAATCGCCCTGAGCGAAGCCCAACAACGACAAACCGAAAGGGCTCCGCTACTGCGCCAGGCCTTCGAAGAACAAAGCACCCTCGCCCGCCTGGCCAGGGACGCCGCCCTCAGCGCCGACGCGAAGCACACCGCAGAACAAGCCTGCATCCAGGGCCAAAGCGCCATTCAAGCCTTGCTGGAAAAGCAGAACCAGGTTGCCGAACGTTTGCAGCGTATCGCCACCGAGCTTGAACAAAGCGCCCATCTGGCGCCGCTCAGCGACGCGTGGAATGCCTATCGGGATCGCCTGCAACAGTTGATGTTGATCGGCAACCGCTTGAACAAAGGCCAGGCCGAGCTGGCGACTCTTGAACAAAACGCCACCCGCAACGGCGAAGAACTCGCCTTGCAAAAGCAGCAACTTGAAGTGCTGTTCAAGGAGGCCGGTGCGGAGCCGGACGCCGTGGCCGAGCAGATCGGCATCCTCGGCAACCTGTTGCAGGACAACCGTAAACAGCTGCGCGCCATCGAAGACCTGACGCGGCTGTGGGCCAGCCAGCAGGAACTGGACAAGCGCAGTACCGAACTGCAACAGCGTCAGCTCACCGCGCAACAGGAACGTGAGCGCCTGACTCAGGACGGGGTGAAAACCAAAGCCGAACTGACGGTTGCCGAACAAACCTTCAACGTCACCCGGGAACTGCTGGAACGCCAACGTCTGGCCCGCAGTGCGAGTGTCGAAGAGTTGCGCACGCAGTTGCAGGACGACCAGCCGTGCCCGGTCTGCGGCAGTCACGAGCATCCTTACCATCAGCCCGAAGCGCTGCTGCAAAGCCTCGGTCGCCACGATGAAAACGAACAGACCCGCGCGCAGCAAGCGGTCGACCAGCTCAAGGAAAAGCTCACCGAACTGCGCGCCGAAGTGGTGGGCGTCATCGCCCGGCAAAAGGAGCAGCTGCAACAACAGGAGCAACTGGACGCCCAACAACAAGCCTTGGCTCCGAGCCTCGACGCTCACCCACTGGCTGCACAGCTTCTGGACCAGGACGCCGAAAAGCGCGACGCCTGGTTGACCCGGCAAAACGATCAGTTGAACCAGAGCATCACTCAAGACGAACAGCGTCAACGCGCCCTGCTCACCCTGCAGCAGGACGCCGCGCGCCTGACCCAGCAATTGCGCCACGCCGAAACCGCGCATCAGCAAGCGGCCCAGCACCTGAGCAACCAGCAGCGCGAACTGGGCAGCGATCGTCAACGGCTCAACGAGGAACTCGCCGCATTCGGCAGCCTTCTACCGGCCGAAACCCTCGAAGCGCTACGGGTGGAGCCTGCTGCGACGTTCATGCAGCTGGATCGGCAGATCGCCGAACGCCTCACACAGCTCGATCAGCAGAAAGAAGAACTTGCCGAGCAGCAACAGCGTCAACAGACGCTTGAGAAAGAACAGGATCGCCAGCAAACCCGCGTGCAACAACAGCAAATCGCCGAGCAGCAATTCAGTGCACTGGCCGAACAGCAACGGGCTTGCCAGCACCAGCTTGCACAACTGCTGGGCGAGCACGGCAGCGCCGAGCAGTGGCAGCAAGGGCTGGAAAACGCCGTAGAGCAAGCACGCAGTGCCCAGGCAACAACGGCGCAGGAGCTGCAGCAGGTATGTACGCAACGGGTGCAGATCGCCGCCGAACTCAAGGCGCAGCAGGAGCGTTTGCAAGCGCTGGAAAACGAAGATCGCGATCTCACCGACAAGATCGCCGACTGGCGCGCCCGGCATCCTGAGCTGGATGACGGTGGCCTCGAAGACTTGCTGCGGGTCGACGACACGCAAGTCAGCGAACTGCGCCAACGCTTGCAACACAACGAAAAAGCCATCGAACAGGCCAAGGTGCTGCTTCAAGAGCGTGATCAGCGCTTGCTTGATCATCAAGCCCAGCACAACGGCCATCTCGATGCCGAGCAACTCGCCACCGCCCTCACCGACCTGCAACATCAGTTCGCCGTCAGCGAGCAGCACTGTGCCGAACTGCGCGCCGAGCAGGTCGAAGACCAGCGCCGGCAGAACGCCAATCAGGCCCTGGCCCAACAGATTGCCGACGCCTACAACGAGTATCAACGCTGGGCACGCCTGAATGCGTTGATCGGGTCCGCCACCGGCGACACCTTCCGCAAGATCGCCCAGGCCTACAACCTCGACCTGCTGGTGCATCACGCCAACGTGCAATTGCGCCAACTGGTGCGCCGTTATCGCCTCAAGCGCGGCGGCAGCATGCTCGGGTTGCTGGTGATGGACACCGAAATGGGTGACGAACTGCGTTCGGTGCATTCGCTGTCCGGTGGCGAGACCTTCCTGGTATCGCTGGCACTGGCCCTCGGCCTGGCCTCGATGGCATCGAGCACGCTGAAAATCGAGTCGCTGTTCATCGACGAAGGCTTCGGCAGCCTCGATCCGGAGTCCCTGCAACTGGCCATGGACGCCCTCGACGGCTTGCAGGCACAAGGCCGCAAGGTCGCGGTGATTTCCCACGTACAGGAAATGCATGAACGGATTCCGGTGCAGATTCAGGTCCGCCGCCAGGGCAACGGCCTGAGCACCCTGGAGGTGAAATGAACAGGCTGTATTCCTTCCGCCGCTGCCCCTACGCCATGCGTGCACGAATGGCCCTGCGTTATTCGGCAGTGGCCGTGGACATCGTCGAAGTCAGCCTGAAGGCCAAGCCCGCCGAGATGCTCGCGCTGTCGGGCAAAGGCACGGTGCCGGTGCTGAGCGCCGATGGCCGGGTGATCGACGAAAGCCTCGACATCATGCGCTGGGCCCTGGCACAGAACGATCCGCAAGACTGGTTGCTCAAGGATGATCCTGATGCAGCGGCACAGATCGCCCCGCTGATCGAACAGAACGATCAAGTGTTCAAGGTGCACTTGAACCGCTACAAGTACGCCGAGCGTTATCCCGAGCAACCTATGGAGGTTTATCGCGCCGAGGGCGAGGTGTTTTTGCAAAGGCTGGATGAGTTGCTGGAGGGACGCGACTATTTGCTGGCCGACCATCCAAGCCTGGCCGACGTGGCGCTGATGCCCTTCGTGCGCCAGTTCGCCCACGTCGACCGCGAATGGTTTGCGCAGACGCCGTATCGGCGGTTGCAGGACTGGTTGCAGCGGTTTCTGGAGTCTGAACTGTTTACCAGTGTGATGCGCAAGTAAGCACGACCCCTGTGGCGAGGGGGCTTGCCCCCGTTGGGCTGCGAAGCAGCCCCAAGCTTTTTCTGGTCATCCGGATTTACGGCCGCTTCGCGACCGAACGGGGGCAAGCCCCCTCGCCACAGGCAAGCCCCCTCGCCACAAAGGATTCAGTGACCAGCAGGGTTCAAGCCAACACCCCACACATCCCGATCGCCGAGCAATCCACCTGGAACGGCCCGAAAACCACCCCTTCATTCCTGATCGGCGGATTACCGGCCAGCATGCCCTGCGCATTGGCATTTTCGATGTTGCGGGCAATGTTGTGATTGGCTTCGATGGCGCGTGCCACCGAGCCCGCCGAGCCCTGTCCGATCCCCAGCAGGGAGGATCCGTTGGTCATGAACGCCAGGAAGGCGATGACCCAAAGTCTGTGCCCTTTCATGCGCCGGCGACTCCTGCGAGTTCAGCCTGATCAACGCTGGCGTTTTGCGCACGGTGGTCAAACTGGATGCCGGGATGAGCGACCTGGATCGGTGCTTCGAAGCTGGATTGTGACTGGGCTGACAGGCTGACCAACAGCACCATGGCAAGGTACAGGCCGATCGCTACATAAGCACCGAGTTTGGCAGAAGTGAGAATTGCGCTGGCCATGATGTTCTCCGCAGGCATGTTTCAATGCCCACAGAATCGATCAAAACAGCCTGGGTAACCACTCAGGGTTATCCATAGTGATCATCAGCTTCGTTGATCATCAAGCCAGACTATTTCAGTCTTCAATAAAACTCATCAAGCGCTCGCGCGCAGCATCCGGTTCACCGGAAACAGCGTCGGATGCCGACAAAATAGGGGTGGAATAGAGAAACAGAAGAACCAATGCCAGACGCGTCACCATGCTGCCGATCCTTGCCGTGAGGAGGAGTCAAAAAATCAGCGTCAATTTAAACGCATGGCCATGTGATATCAAGCGCGACATTGATAGCAAAATGATGCTGTCGCAAATGCGTTATGCAGGAGCGACATCACTCTGATCGTTTTCGACACCTGCTTCTCAGCATCAGGCGCTTCGATCATCAATGACTTCGCTCCTGCATAAAGGCAGGGGGGGAAGTTCAGGCTTGGGTCTTGTGATCCAGCGCGGCGTAGAAGTTGGCGCTCTGTTGCAGGTATTTCTGGGTGTAGCTCTGGGTGTGGGCTTTTTTGTCGCTGATTTCAACGTTGGCACTGGCTGGCAGCGCAACGGTGGCAGAAATGGCGGAAGCGGCGATGACAGAGAAGATGTTGAAGTTCATGGCGGTATTCCTCGGATTCAGTTGGCTTGCTTGCCCGGTGGGGCCGTGAAGCAAACTTAACCCTCGAGGGTTCGCACCTTGAAATGCTTTGTAGCAGTACCAGATATCAGCGTCATTGATAAAAGCAGGCAGGCCCCATCAACCGGGGCCTGCGGCTTATTGACGCAGCAGAAACTTCAGGTCGCTGGGGGCGTCCATCGGCAGTTTTTGCACGGTTTTACCCAACAGACCGCTCTTGGCGTCGCGTTCGACGACGACAATCTGGTTGCTCTTCTGGTTGGCGACCAACAGGAATTTGCCGTTCGGATCAAGGCTGAACTCCCGTGGATGATCGCCTTCTACCGCCCGGCGTTGCAGCTCGGTAAGGTGTCCGGTTAGCGGATCAATGGCAAACACCAGCAGTTGATTGGCCGTGCCACGGTTGCTGACGTAGAGGAACTTGCCATCGGCCGAGGCATGCAACGCGGCGGCCGCCTTGTCCGAGACGGGTTGCCCGGCAGCCAGGTCGACCATCTGCGTCTGCTCTAGCGTGCCGTCGTGGTAATCGAACACCGCCACCTGAGCGCTCATTTCCATGGTCAGCCAGGCGTGTTTGCCATCGGCGCTGAACAGCAAATGCCGCGGCCCGCTACCGGGCGGCAGTTGCACGAACGCCGGGTTGGCCGGGGTCAATGGCAGCTGCGGATTGGCCTTGGGGTCGAAACGGTAGGCAAACACCTTGTCGGCGCCCAGGTCGTTGGAGAACACGTACTTACCGTCCGGCGACGGGACGGTCGAATGCACGTGGGCCGAGGCCTGGCGCTCGGGATTGACCCAGCTCGCCGGGTGGCTGCTCATCTGCACCACAGGTTTGAGCGTGCCATCGGCCGCCACCGGCACCACCGCGAGGGTACCGCCGGGGTCTTCGGCCACCGAGTAATTGCTGACAAACAAATGGCTGCCATCGACGCTGAGACTGGAATGGGTCGGCTCGTTGCCCAGGCTTTGCACCTGGTTGATCAGGCTCAGCACGTGGGTCTTGGGATCAATCGCGTAAGTGCTGACGCGCCCGAGCGGATCAGCCTGGCCCGGACCGTTTTCGTTGACCACGAACAGGTGTCGCTGGTCTTTCGACAGGGTCAACCACGATGGATTTTCGCTTTTCACCACTTGCAAGGGCTTGGCGTTGATCTGCCCGGTGGTGCTGTCGAACGCCAGGCGGTAGATCCCCTGGCTTTGCCCGGCGGTGTAAGAGCCCACCAGCAGTTGATAGTCCTCGGCGGATGCGGCCTGGACGCCCATCGCGCCGATGCTGCCGGCCATCAACAGTGGCCAGAGGTTACGCATCGTCCTGGTCATCATCTTCGTTATCACAGCCGACGATATCGCCCAGGCACACCAAACGGTGTTCGCCCGAGTCACCGGTGATCAACCAGCTTTGCAGCGAGGTGTCGAAGGTCGCGGCCTGGACCTGCGCCGGGGTGAACTCCCAGTGTTTGGCCGCACGGCCATCCATGCATTCAATGTGCAGATTATCGAACTCGTCGAGGGCGAATTCGAAGGCATGCAGCCCGTCGATTTCCACCATTCCGCAGTGTTCGAGGGCATTGAGCAAGGTGTCGGTTGGGGCAGTCATGGCAATCAGTCTTTGAATGGGAAAGCGCCAATGATAGCTCATGCACCCGACCAAAGTTTCACACAAACCTGTGGGAGCGGGCTTGCCCGCGATGGCGGTCAATCAGTCGACAACGATGTTGCTGACCCTCCGCTATCGCGGGCAAGCCCGCACACAGGGATTGTGGTCAGCCGTTAGAGGGCGTCGCGCGATGGTTGCCCATCCACCAGTCGCTGGATGCGCAGCGGATTGCCGTTCTTCAGCGCGTCCGGCAGCAAACTGTCCGGGTAGTTCTGGAAACACACCGGGCGCAGGAAACGATCGATGGCCAGTGTGCCCACCGATGTACCGCGCGCATCGGACGTTGCCGGGTAAGGCCCGCCGTGGACCATCGAATCGCAGACTTCCACACCAGTCGGATAGCCATTGAGCAGGATGCGTCCGACCTTCTGCTCCAGCAATGCCGTCAGCCCGGCGAACTGCTCGAAGTCTTGCGGCTCGCCAATGACGGTGGCGGTCAATTGGCCGTGCAGGCCGTTCAGGGCGGCCGTCAGTTGCGCCTGATCCGCGACCTCGACCACCACGGTGGTTGGCCCGAACACTTCCTCTTGCAGGACTTCATCGCCATCGAGCAGCAGACGGACATCGGCCTTGAACAGCTGCGGTTGGGCCTGATTGCCCTGTTGCGGATTGCCGGCCAGGTGTTCAATTCCCGGATGCGCCAGCAGTTTTTGCAAGCCTTGACCATAGCTGCCCAGGGTACCGGCATTGAGCATGGTTTGCGCCGGCTGGTCGCCCATCAACCCGGCCACTTGCTGCACAAAGGCACTGAACGACGCCGAGCGAATGCCGATTAGCAGACCCGGATTGGTGCAGAACTGCCCGCAGCCCTGCACCACCGAGGCAGTGAGGTCCCGGGCGACCGTGTCGGCCCGCGCCTGCAATGCCTGGGGCAAGACGATCACCGGGTTGATGCTCGACATCTCGGCGAACACCGGAATCGGTTGCGCACGTGCCGCGGCCATGTCGCACAGGGCCCGACCACCCTTGAGCGAACCGGTGAACCCCACGGCCCGGATGGCCGGATGCTTGACCAGTGCCTCGCCGACACCCCCGCCGTAGATCATGTTGAACACGCCGGCCGGCATACCCGTTTTTTCGGCAGCGCGAATGATCGCATCCGCCACCTGCTCGGCCGTGGCCATGTGGCCGCTATGGGCCTTGAACACCACCGGGCACCCGGCGGCCAGCGCCGAGGCGGTATCGCCGCCAGCGGTGGAGAACGCCAGCGGAAAGTTGCTGGCACCAAACACCGCCACAGGTCCCAGGCCGATGCGGTACTGACGCAGGTCCGGACGCGGCAACGGCTGACGCTCCGGCAATGCCCGGTCGATTCGCGCGCCGTAGAAATCACCGCGACGCAGCACTTTGGCGAACAGGCGCATCTGCCCGCTGGTACGCCCACGCTCGCCTTGAATCCGCCCTGCGGGCAACGCCGTTTCGCGGCAGACGATAGCGACAAAATCATCACCGAGGGCGTCCAGTTCATCGGCGATGGCATCGAGAAACTGCGCCCGTCGCTCCGCGCTCAGGCTGCGATAGGCCGGATAGGCGATCGCTGCTGCGTGGGCCGCCGCATCGACTTCCTGGGGTGTCGCCTGATAAAAATCGTGGGGCAAGTCTTCGCCGGTGCTGGCATCTACGCTGTGCAACTTGACGCTGCCGGCGGCGCTGCGTAGGCCGCCGATGTAGTTGTGACCAAGAATCCGGGTCATGGGTAAGTCCTCAAAGTGTGCCGACGGTGCCAGGTTCGAAAGCCGCCGCGACCGGGGCGATGCCGTTGATCAATGGTGCGCCGAACTCGGCCTGGGTGATCTCGAACACATCACCCGGGCGGGTGCGAATGCCGTCGGCAAAGGACAGGGTCGCGGTGCCGAAGAAGTGAATGTGCACGTCCCCCGGGCGCAGGAACTGGCTGTACTTGAAATGATGGAATTCCAGGTTGGCGAGGCTGTGGCACATGTTCGCCTCGCCACTGAGGAACTCGTTCTGCCACAGCACTTCGCCGTTGCGCAGGATGCGGCTGGTGCCCGCCAGATGCTGCGGCAACTCGCCCACCCGCAGTTCCGGGCCGTAGCTGCAGCTACGCAGTTTCGAATGGGCCAGGTACAGGTAGTTCTTGCGCTCCATGACGTGGTCGGAGAACTCGTTGCCCACGGCAAAACCCAGGCGATACGGCTTGGCGTCGTGACCGATCACGTACAGGCCGGCGATCTCCGGTTCTTCACCGGCATCTTCGGCAAACGGTGGCAATGGAAACGGCTGGCCTGGCCTTACGACGATGCTGCCATCGCCTTTGTAGAACCATTCCGGTTGCACGCCGGCTTCATCCGCCGCCGGCTTGCCGCCCTCCACGCCCCATTTGAAAATGCGCATGGTGTCAGTCATCGCAGTTTCGTCGCCGCTTTGCTGGTGCATCTTGTCCCGGGCCGACGCACTGCCCAGATGGGTCAGGCCCGTACCGCTGACCAGCATGTGCGCGGGGTCAGCATGATCCAGCGGCGGCAGGATGCGCCGTTGCGTCAGCAGATCGGCATAGTCATGGCTGATGCCCAGCCCCAGGCTCTGCACCTGTTGCTCAAGGCTCGCGCCCGCTTCAATCGCCGCCAGTGCCAGGTCGCGAACAGTGCGCGCGTCTTGCACTTCACGGACCAGGTCGTTGTCGACCACACCGACACGGCGTTCGCCGTTACTCAATTCGAATTGAACCAAACGCATGAATTTTCTCCTGTTAACCCAGAACCCGGGCAAACACGCCCCCCTGTGGGAGCGGGCTTGCCCGCGATGACGGCGGCACATTCAACATTGATGTGCCAGACAGATTGCTATCGCGGGCAAGCCCGCTCCCACAGAGTCCGTGGTGAATTACTGTTTCCTGTCAGGTACGGGTGGCCCCACGCGCACTCGCCGCAAACTCCTCGGCCGGCAACACGTGCTTGCGCTCCAGCAAGCGATACACCACACCCGTCAACACCAGCCCGAACACCATCACGCACGACAGGAAATACAGGCCCGAAGCCAGGTTGCCGGTGTATTCCTTGAGTGCGCCGATCACGAATGGACCGAGGTAGCCGCCGAGGTTGCCCACCGAGTTGATCAAGGCGATCCCCGCTGCCGCACTGGCGCCGGCAAAGAAGCGGCCCGGCAAGGTCCAGAACACCGCCGTGCAGGAGAACAACGCGAACGCCACAAGGCACAGCGCCGCCAGTTGCAGCACCGGCACCGACAGCCAGGCGCTGAGAAACAGACCGATCGCACCCAGCACGTAAAGCACGGCGAGGTGGCCGTAGCGGTCATTCAAGCGGTCGGAACTGCGCGGAATGATCAGCAGGCCGACGATGCCGAAGATGTACGGCACAGCGGAAACGAAACCGGTCACCAGGTCGCTGCCGCCAAACTGCTTGATCAGGGTCGGCAACCATAAGCCGAGGCCATAGATGCTCAGGGTCACCGGCAGGTAGAACAGCGCCAACAACAGGACGCGCTTGTCCTTGAGGGCGTGCAGCGGATTGCCGTGACGGGTCTGGCCGTAGGCGTCCAGGTCCTTTTTCAGCTCGCCGCTCAGCCAGTCTTTTTCCGCCTGGTCCATCCACTTCACTTGCTGCGGGCCGTCCGGCAACCAGCGCAGCACAGGCCAGGTCAGCAGGATCGCCGGGATGCCAATGACAATGAACAGCCACTGCCAGCCGTGCAGCCCGAGCACGCCGTCCATACCCAGCAGGCCGCCGGACACGGGGCCTGTGATCATCATCGCAATGGGTTGCGAGAGGATGAACAGCCCCAGGATCTTGCCGCGATGGCGCACCGGGAACCATTGGGTGATGTAGTACAGAACACCCGGGAAGAATCCGGCCTCGGCGGCGCCAAGCAAAAAGCGCATCACATAGAAACTGTTCGGCCCCTGGACGAAGGCCATGCCGATGGTGATGGCGCCCCAGGTGAGCATGATCCGCGCGAACCAGCGCCGTGCGCCAAAGCGGTCGAGCATCAGGTTGCTGGGGATTTCCAGCAGGAAGTAGCCGATGAAGAACAGCCCGGCACCAAGTCCGTAGGCCGCATCGCCCAGACCGATGTCCGCGCCCATGTGCAGTTTGGCGAAGCCCACTGCGGAGCGGTCCACGTAGGCGATCAGGTACAGCAGGATCAGGAAGGGAATCAGTTTCAGCGTGATGCGACGGATAAGCCGCAGTTCCTGGCTCATGAGATCGGTCTCCGATTGTTGTTGTTATGGAACCTCGGGGGACGCCTCTCGCGAAAAATTCGCCAGGGCCATCCCTCCGTTTGAGCGAACTATATAGTAATACTATTTACTCAACAACACTTCCAAACATCGCAAATTGAGCTTATGTTACGCCTCAGCTCGAACAATATAGTCATACAATAAGAGAACCGATCATGTCTGATAAGAAACCCACCCTGCGCTCCGCCCAATGGTTTGGCACGGCCGACAAGAACGGCTTCATGTACCGCAGCTGGATGAAGAATCAGGGCATCGCCGACCACCAGTTCCATGGCAAGCCGATCATCGGCATCTGCAACACCTGGTCGGAACTGACTCCGTGCAACGCGCATTTCCGCCAGATTGCCGAGCACGTCAAACGCGGCGTGATCGAGGCCGGCGGCTTCCCGGTGGAGTTCCCGGTGTTCTCCAACGGCGAATCCAACCTGCGTCCTACCGCCATGCTCACCCGTAACCTGGCGAGCATGGACGTGGAAGAAGCCATTCGTGGCAACCCGATCGATGGCGTGGTGCTGCTGACCGGTTGCGACAAAACCACCCCGGCACTGCTGATGGGCGCCGCCAGTTGCGACGTACCGGCCATCGTCGTCACCGGCGGGCCGATGCTCAACGGCAAGCACAAGGGCAAGGACATCGGCTCCGGCACCGTGGTCTGGCAGCTCAGCGAACAGGTCAAGGCCGGCACCATCAGCATCGACGACTTCCTCGCGGCCGAGGGCGGCATGTCCCGCTCGGCCGGCACCTGCAACACCATGGGCACGGCCTCGACCATGGCCTGCATGGCCGAAGCACTGGGCACCTCCCTGCCCCACAACGCCGCGATCCCGGCCGTGGATGCGCGCCGTTATGTGTTGGCGCACATGTCCGGCATGCGCGCCGTGGAGATGGTGCGCGAAGACCTGAAACTGTCGAAGATCCTCACCAGGGAAGCCTTCGAAAACGCCATTCGCGTCAACGCCGCCATTGGCGGTTCGACCAACGCGGTGATTCACCTCAAAGCCATCGCCGGGCGCATTGGCGTGGAACTGGACCTCGACGACTGGACCCGCATCGGTCGCGGCATGCCGACCATCGTCGACCTGCAACCGTCGGGACGCTTCCTGATGGAAGAGTTCTATTACGCCGGTGGCTTGCCGGCCGTGCTTCGTCGCCTCGGCGAAGCCAACCTGATCCCGAATCCGAATGCCCTGACCGTCAACGGCAAATCCATCGGCGAGAACACCAAAGACGCGCCGATTTATGGCGAGGACGAAGTGATCCGCACCCTCGACAACCCGATCCGCGCCGATGGCGGCATCTGCGTCTTGCGCGGCAACCTGGCACCGCTGGGCGCGGTGCTCAAGCCGTCCGCCGCCACGCCGGCACTGATGCAGCATCGCGGTCGCGCGGTAGTGTTCGAGAACTTCGACATGTACAAGGCGCGGATCAACGACCCGGAACTGGACGTGGATGCCAACTCGATCCTGGTGATGAAGAACTGCGGGCCGAAGGGTTATCCGGGCATGGCCGAAGTGGGCAACATGGGTTTGCCAGCCAAGCTGCTGGCCCAGGGTGTGACCGACATGGTGCGCATTTCCGATGCGCGCATGAGCGGCACCGCGTACGGCACTGTTGTCCTCCACGTCGCCCCCGAAGCTGCTGCCGGTGGACCGCTGGCCGCAGTGAAAGAAGGCGACTGGATCGAACTCGATTGCGCCAGCGGCCGTTTGCACCTGGATATTCCCGATGCTGAACTGGCCGCGCGCATGGCCGACCTGCAACCGCCGCAGAATCTGATCGTCGGGGGATATCGTCAGCTGTACATCGACCATGTGCTGCAAGCGGACCAGGGTTGCGACTTCGACTTCCTGGTCGGTTGCCGTGGGGCTGAAGTACCGCGTCACTCCCACTGACACCACCCTCCCCCTGTAGGAGCGAGCTTGCTCGCGATGGACGTGAACGATAACGCGTGCGGTCTGTAAGCAAGCGCCGTCTTGAAATCCATCGTCGGAACGCCGCCCGGAGCAAGCTCGCTCCTACATTTGATTTTGCACCTGCCTCAAGTTCGTGCCGCGCCTGCTATCATGCGCGACACCTATTCGCACAGGACCGCGTCGCTCCCCATGGATTACCGCAAACCCTCCGACCGCAAAAGCATGCACTCGCGCATCGTCCAGGAACTGGGCATGCAGATCGTCTCGGGACGTTTCCTGCCGGACGACAAACTGCCCGCCGAAGCGCTGTTGTGCGAAGAGTATGCGGTCAGCCGGCCGGTGCTGCGCGAAGCCACCCGAGTATTGGTTGCCAAGGGTCTGGTGTATTCCCGCCCGCGCGTCGGGACTGTGGTCAAGCCGCGCAAGGACTGGCACATGCTCGATCCGGACGTGCTGCACTGGCTGATGCAGAGCAGTCCGCAGAACCAGTTTTTCGACCTGCTGACCAGTGTGCGCAGCATCATCGAACCGGCCGCTGCCGCCCTCGCCGCGCAATTCGCCACCGAGGCGGACATCGCGTCCATCGGTGAGGCCTACCAGCGCATGGAAGCCGCGCCGACACCGGAGGCGCTGTTGCAGCCGGACCTGGACTTCCACAGTCGCATCGCCGACGCCACCCACAACGACTTGCTGGCCAATCTGTGCAACATGCTCTCGGTGGCGATTGCCGAAGCCTTGAAGCATTCGAACCAGCGACCGAACCTGCATGAACTGGCGCTGCCGCGGCACAAGGCGATTCTCACCGCCATCGAGAACCGTGATGCTCTGGGCGCACGGCATGCGACGCTGGTGCAGCTCGATGATGCGCGTAGCGCGTTGAATGTGGTGTTGGGTAGCGATCCTGCCTGATCACCGTCCCCTTGCAGGAGCGAGCTTGCTCGCGATAAACCGCAGAGCACCGCGGGGCACCTGCCAACCAGCGTTTTCGTTGACGACCATCGCGAGCAAGCTCGCTCCTACAGGGGCTGGTGCGAATTTGAGATAAAAAAAAGCCGCAACCAAGGTTGCGGCTTTTTCACATCTTCATGGATCAGTGAGCAAACAACGAGTTGCCCTTCTGCCCCGCCAGTTTCTCCGGCTTGATCAGGAACCGCGCCAGTGCCGGCAACAGCCACAGCGCACCGAACATGTTCCACAGCAGCATGAAGGTCAGCATCAGACCCATGTCGGCCTGGAACTTGATGGCCGAGAAGATCCAGGTGCACACGCCGATCGCCAGGCACAGACCGGTGAACAGCACGGCCTTGCCGGTGGACTTCAGCGTCTGGTAGTACGCCTCTTGCAGCGGCAGGCCGGCACGCAGGAAGCTTTCCAGGCGGCTGTAGATGTAGATGCCGTAGTCCACGCCAATCCCCACCCCGAGCGCCACGACCGGCAGGGTCGCCACTTTCACGCCGATGCCCATGAAGGCCATCAGGGCGTTGCCGAGCACCGAGGTCAGCACCAGCGGCAGCACGATGCACAAGGTCGCCGCCCATGAACGGAAGGTGATCATGCACATGACCGCCACGCAGATGTACACCAGGATCAGGATGGTCAGTTCGGACTTCTTGATCACCTCGTTGGTGGCCGCCTCGATCCCGGCGTTACCGGCAGCGAGGATGAACTCCAGGCCTTCCTTGTTGTTTTCCTTTGCGAACTCCTGCACCGCATGCACCGCGCGATCCAGGGTTTCGGCCTTGTGATCGTTGAGAAACACCAGCACCGGCGCCAGGGAGCAACTGTTGTTGTACAGGCCGTCGGCGCGGGCGATGGAGTTGTTCAGCACATCAGGGTTACGCGACAGGGTTTCCCATTTCAGGTTGCCCTCGTTCATGCCCTTGATCATTTGCTTGGACACGGTCACCAGGGAGATCGCCGACTGCACGCCCTCGGTGTTCTGCATCTTCCACATCAGCTCGTCGATCGGCGCCATGGCTTCATAGCGCGAGCAGCCTTCGGACTTGGTCTTGACCATCACCACCAGCACGTCGGAACTGGTCGAGTAGTTGTTGATGATGAAGTTGTTGTCCTTGTTGTAGCGCGAGTCCGGACGCAGCTCCGGGGCACCCTGGTCGAGGTCGCCGATTTTCAGGTTCTGGCTGTACCACAGGCCGCCGCCGAAGGCGATCAGTGCCAGCAGAATGGAAACCGGTGCGACTTTGGCGCTGGCAAAATTCGCCAGCAGGCGCCAGAACGGATGTTCACGGGTTGCGTCTTTCTTGCTGCGGTCCACGGCACGCTTGCTGATGCCGACATAGGAAATCGCCACTGGCAGCAGGATCAGGTTGGTGAACACGATCACCGCCACGCCGATGGACGCGCCAATCGCCAGCTCGCGGATCACGCCGATATCGATGATCAGCAGCGTGATGAAACCCACGGCATCGGCAAGGATCGCGATCATCCCCGGCAGGAACAATTGACGGAAGGTGCGGCGCGCCGCCGTCAGGGCGTTGTCCGCCTCGCTCGATTGCAGGGCGATCCCGTTGATCTTCTGCACGCCGTGGGAAATACCGATGGCGAAGATCAGGAACGGCACCAGCATCGAATAGGGGTCGAGCCCGAAGCCGAAGAAGTGCATCAGGCCCAGCTGCCAGATCACGGCCACCAGCGTCGTGCTCAACACGGCGACGGTACTGCGCAGGCAGTTGGTGAACCACAGCAGGAGGATCAGGGTGATGACGAAGGCGATACCGAAGAACATCACGACCATCACCAAGCCATCGATCAGGTCACCGACCTTCTTGGCGAAACCGACGATGTGGATCTTCACATTCGGGTTCTGCGCTTCGAACTTGGTGCGGATCTTGTCTTCAAGCTCGTGGGAGAACTTGCGATAGTCCAGCGCCAGCAGCTTGCCCTGGTCCTGCGGGTCCGGGTAGGACTCCAGCAACGGAATGTCGACGATGCTCGACTTGAAATCGTTGGACACCAGGCGCCCGACCTGACCGGACTTGAGCACGTTGTTGCGCAGCAAATCGAGACTGGCCTGGGAGCCGTTGTAGCTCTGCGGGATCACTTCCCCGCCGGCGAAGCCCTCTTCCGTCACTTCGGTCCAGCGAATGCTGGGGCTCCACAGCGATTTCAGACCGGAACGGTCGACACCGGAGATGTAGAACACCTCGTCGTTGATCTGACGCAGGGTCTCCATGTACTCCTTGGAGAAGATGTCGCCATCGGTGGCTTCCACCGAGATCCGCACGGTGTTGCCAAGGTTCGCCAGATCGTTGCGGTGCTCCATCATCTTCTGGATGAAAGGATGCTCCAGCGGGATCATTTTTTCGAAGCTGGTGGACGGACGGATCAGCGTCGCCTGCCAGAACAGGAAAATACTGACCAGCAGGCAGATCGTGATCACTGCCGGACGGTTGTTGAAGATCAGGCGCTCGAGGAACGTCGCCTTGTCCTGGTGATGTGTACTCAAGGAAGTCATAGCTCCGCCTTCTTATTATTAACCCGGCTCATTTGCCCGACTCGGTACCGTTTGGCGAGGTGACGCGAACGCCGCCCTGCCCGGCCAGAACCAGATTGCCATTGCCTGCTGCAGTCACTGCCGAGACCGAAATACGGTCCGCACGGTTGACCACCTTGAAGGTTTCGCCATTGTCACTGCTGCGAATCACCGAGCCGCCGTTGCCGACGATCACGATCGAACCATCGTCGAGCAGCGTGCCGCCGGACAGCCCGAACTCCAGGTCGCCGCGCTCAGCCTTGAGCTCGACTTGCTCCCAAGTGCTGCCGAAATCCGTGGAGCGGTACAGGTTGCCGCGCAGTCCGTAGGCCAGCAACGTATTGGCCTGCGCCGTGCCGATCACGCCAAACAGCGAACCTTCGTACGGACCCTCGAGCTTTTCCCAGGTCTGGCCCCAATCAGCGGAGCGGAACATGCTGCCCTGCTCACCGACGATGAACAGCCCAGCGTCCTTGACCGCGGCGATCGCGTTCAGGTGGTACTGGTCTTCGTTGTCAAGGCGGTCGCTGGCATCTTCCCAATGCTTGCCACCATCGGTGGTTTCCATCAGCGAGCCATAAGCGCCCACGGCAAAGCCGCTGTCGACGTCCTTGAACCAGACATCGAGCAGCGGCGATTCACGATTCAGATCTTCGAATTGCTTGGTCCAGGTCGCGCCGCCGTCCTCGCTGGCGAGGATCTGCGCGTCATGGCCGACGGCCCAGCCGTGCTTGTCATCGACAAAAAACACCGACGTCAGCAGGGCCCGGGTCGGCACCTTGGCCTGGGTCCAGGTCGCGCCCTGGTCATCGGAATACAGGATGTGCCCACGATCCCCGACCGCCACCAGGCGCTTGCCGGCGTGGACGACATCGAGCATCAGGCTTTTGGCAGCCTTGGCCGATTCAATGGAATAAACAACATCGGATGCTGGCGCCGCCGCGGCCAGCACAGGTGCCGACAGCATGGCAGAGCCCAACAGCGAGAGCGCTGTAGCCAGCAACGCTAATTTGCGCAGTGCCGGCGGGCGGCAGATACCCACACCCATGACAGGCTCACTCATAGACCTTCTCCCATTATTATTGTTAGGTCGTTCAACCTTTCTGGGCGCCGCAAGGGTGCGTGCCTGGACCGGTTGTTTCAGAGCATAGTCCTGAAACCCGCCATCCAGAGCCCCTTCGGAAGCTGGCTTATCCTATCGGTGTTTTTTAACGTCTGACAATCGACGCCACGTTATGTTTTGTTAACCGGGGGGGATGGGGGGGTGTTCTGAATGGTTGGGTATCAGGT
>NZ_JAVAJJ010000025.1:0-99237 GCF_052112305.1 Pseudomonas sp. QLc11A | reverse complement strand
CGCCGCGTTCGGCGGGTACAAGAAGTCCGGCGTCGGCCGTGAAACCCACAAGATGATGCTTGATCACTATCAGCAGACCAAAAACCTGCTGGTGAGCTACGACATCAATCCGTTGGGCTTCTTCTAAGCAGCGGGGCGATGCACTTAACACTGCATCGCCCTTTCGATAGCCATCGCGAGCAGGCTCGCTCCCACAGTGGATCCGGGCCGGCTCCTCAATAGTGATTTCACCCCATAACCCTGTGGGAGCGAGCCTGCTCGCGATGGCGTCCTAAATGGCACAACACAAGTCCTGGCCGCTCTGGCACGGCCCTTGCGTACCCGTCATTCAGCGTTTCACCCAACCCGTCACACCCGAAAGTCCAAAAGATCGAACAATAAAAAATAGAGAGGACTTATGACTACTTCTTCCACACAGCTCAAACCCACACTCGGCACCCTGCATCTATGGGGCATTGCCGTCGGCCTGGTGATTTCCGGCGAATACTTCGGCTGGAGCTACGGCTGGGGCACCGCAGGTACCCTGGGTTTTCTCGTCACCGCATTGATGGTGGCGACGATGTACACCTGCTTCATTTTCAGCTTCACCGAACTGACGACGGCGATTCCCCACGCCGGCGGGCCATTTGCCTATAGTCGTCGGGCCTTTGGTGAAAAAGGCGGATTGATCGCCGGTATCGCTACCCTGATCGAGTTCGTCTTTGCCCCACCGGCCATCGCCATGGCCATCGGCGCCTACCTCAACGTGCAATACCCGGAACTGGACCCGAAGATCGCCGCCGTTGGCGCCTATTTCGTGTTCATGGGCCTGAATATCCTCGGCGTTAGCATCGCGGCCACCTTCGAACTTGTGGTCACCGTGCTGGCCGTCGCTGAATTGCTGGTGTTCATGGGCGTGGTCGCCCCGGGCTTCAGTTTCAGTAATTTCGTACTGAACGGCTGGTCGGGTGCCAATGAGTTCACGATGGGCTCGATTCCTGGCATCTTCGCCGCCATTCCCTTCGCGATCTGGTTCTTTCTCGCTATCGAAGGCGCAGCCATGGCCGCCGAGGAAGCCAAGGACCCGAAACGCACCATCCCCAGGGCCTACGTCAGCGGCATTCTGACCCTGGTGTTCCTCGCCATTGGTGTGATGGTGATGGCGGGCGGCGTCGGCGACTGGCGCCAACTGTCGAACATCAACGATCCGCTGCCCCAGGCAATGAAGGCCGTGGTCGGCAATAATTCGACCTGGATGCACATGCTGGTGTGGATCGGTCTGTTCGGCCTGGTGGCGAGTTTCCACGGGATCATTCTTGGCTATTCACGCCAGTTCTTCGCCCTGGCTCGCGCTGGCTACTTGCCCAAAGGCCTGGCCAAACTCTCGCGCTTCCAGACGCCGCACCGGGCCATTCTGGCCGGTGGCGTGATCGGCATTGCGGCCATCTACAGCGATGGCCTGGTCAATCTGCAAGGCATGACCCTGACGGCGGCGATGATCACCATGTCGGTATTCGGCGCCATCGTGATGTACATCATCAGTATGCTGAGCCTGTTCAGACTGCGTAAAACCGAGCCGAACCTGGAACGCACCTTCCGTGCGCCAGGCTATCCGATCGTACCGGGGATCGCGCTGTTCCTGGCAGTGGTGTGCCTGGTGGCGATGGCGTGGTTCAACACCTTGATCGGCCTGATCTTCCTCGGGTTCATGATCGCCGGTTACCTGTACTTCCAGTTGACCGCCCGGCAGCGCTCCGAAGCACCGGCGGACGCTATGCTCGAAGGTATCTAGATGCACCGGTGCCGGGCCCGCTGCCCGGCGCCTGCATGATTGAAGTGCACGCAGCTCCCACAGAAAGAGCAGATTGCAGTAATTATTGGAGGACACCGCCCCATGGCCACATTCGCCCATACCGTCGGCGCCCAGACTTACCGCTTCGACAGCCTCAAGGACGTGATGGCCAAGGCCAGCCCGGCCCGCTCCGGAGATTTTCTGGCCGGCGTCGCCGCGCTCAACGATGGCGAGCGGGTGGCCGCACAGATGGCTTTGGCCGACACTCCGCTAAGCCACTTTCTGCAGGAAGCACTGATCCCCTACGAATCCGATGAAGTCACCCGACTGATCATCGACACCCACGACAAAAATGCCTTCGCGGTCATCAGCCACCTCACCGTCGGCGGTTTTCGCGACTGGCTGCTCAGTGACGCCGCCGATGAACAGGTCCTGCGCGCCCTGGCACCCGGTCTGACGCCGGAAATGGCCGCTGCCGTATCAAAGATCATGCGTGTGCAGGATCTGGTGCTGGTGGCGCAAAAAATCCGCGTGGTCACGCAGTTTCGCGGCACCCTGGGCCTGCGCGGGCGCCTGTCCACGCGACTGCAACCGAACCACCCCACCGACGAACCGGCCGGCATCGCCGCGAGCATTCTCGACGGCCTGCTGCACGGCAATGGCGACGCGATGATCGGCATCAACCCGGCCACCGACAGTATCGCCTCGATTTGCGCGATGCTGGAGATGCTTGACGCAATCATCCAGCGCTACGAAATCCCGACCCAGGCTTGTGTTCTGACCCATGTCACCACGTCGATCGAAGCGGTCAATCGCGGCGTCCCATTGGACCTGGTGTTCCAGTCGATCGCCGGCACCGAAGCGGCCAATGCCAGTTTTGGCATCAACCTGAGTGTGTTGAAGGAAGGCTATGACGCCGGATTGAGTCTGAATCGCGGCACCCTGGGCCAGAACCTGATGTACTTCGAAACCGGCCAGGGCAGCGCTCTGTCGGCCAACGCTCACCATGGCGTCGATCAACAAACCTGCGAAACCCGCGCCTATGCTGTCGCGCGTCACTTCAACCCGTTTCTGGTCAACACCGTTGTCGGCTTTATCGGCCCGGAATACCTGTACAACGGCAAACAGATCATCCGCGCCGGCCTGGAGGACCACTTCTGCGGCAAATTGCTCGGTGTGCCCATGGGTTGCGACATCTGCTACACCAACCACGCCGAAGCTGACCAGGACGATATGGACACCCTGCTGACCCTGCTGGGTGTCGCCGGGATCAACTTCATCATGGGTATCCCGGGTTCCGACGACATCATGCTCAACTACCAGACCACCTCGTTCCACGATGCGCTCTACGCCAGGCAGACCCTGGGGTTGAAGCCCGCACCGGAGTTCGAGCAGTGGCTGGCGAAAATGGGCATCTTCACTCAATCGGACGGCAGGATTCTCTTCGGTGACAGCCTGCCGCCGGCCTTTCGGCAGGCCTTGGCGCAATTGGGATGAGTAATGACATGGATAAACTACCCTTCGATCCCCACAACCCATGGCTGGAACTGCGACGCCTGACACCGGCGCGAATTGCCCTGGGCCGAACCGGCACCAGCATTCCCACCCGCGCGCAACTGGACTTCCAGTACGCTCACGCCCAGGCACGGGATGCGGTGCACTTGCCGTTCGATCATGCGGCACTCAACTCACAACTGGCCAAACGCGGACACGAAAGCCTTTTGCTGCACAGCGCAGCGATCGACCGCAACAGTTACCTGCAACGCCCGGACCTGGGACGAAAGCTGAGTGACGCGTCGGCAAAGACCCTGCGTGATTACGCTGCGGCGCATCCTGGCGGGATCGATCTGGTGATTGTGATCGCCGACGGCCTGTCGGCACTGGCCGTTCATCGCCACACCCTGCCCTTTCTGGCACGCCTCGAAGAACAGATTGCAGCCGAAGGCTGGACTCTTGCGCCAGTGATATTGGTCGAACAGGGGCGCGTGGCGGTCGCTGACGAAATCGGTGAGTTGCTGGGTGCGAAAATGACCGTCATCCTCATCGGCGAACGCCCTGGCCTCAGCTCTCCGGACAGCCTGGGATTATATTTCACCTACAATCCCAAGGTCGGCCTTACCGATGCCTACCGTAATTGCATCTCCAACGTGCGGCTCGAAGGCCTGAGTTATGGCATGGCGGCACACCGTTTGCTGTATTTGATGCGCGAAGCCTGCCGACGGCAGTTGTCAGGGGTCAATCTGAAGGATGAAGCACAGGTTCAGACCCTGGAGTCGGATGCGGGAGCCGACATGAAAGATAATTTCCTGCTTGGGCCGCCGAATGCCTGAACCGCTTCCGCATTGCACATTCGTACCAGTTTAAGGCAGGATCGTGGCACGGCCGCCAAGGGTTTCCCATCGCCGTCAGAGACGTAAGACAGCCACTTGAAGACGAGACCTACCATGCGGATTATTCAAGCGACCCTCGAACACCTGGACCTGCTGACCCCGTTGTTCGTCAAATATCGCGAGTTTTATGGCTCCCTGCCGTATCCGGACTCGTCCCGGGCGTTCCTCGAAAAACGCCTGCGTCGCAAGGAGTCAGTGATCTACCTGGCGCTGTCCGATGACGACAGCAACAAGCTGATGGGCTTCTGTCAGCTTTATCCGAGCTTCTCCTCGCTGTCACTCAAACGCGTGTGGATCCTCAACGATATTTATGTCGCCGAGGACGCCCGCCGCCAGTTGGTGGCCGACAACCTGATCCGTACCGCGAAAAAAATGGCCAAGGAGACCAATGCCGTACGCATGCGCGTTTCCACCAGCAGCAACAACGAAATCGCGCAGAAAACCTACGAGTCCATCGGATTCAAGGTAGACACCGAATTCAAGAACTATGTGCTGCCGATCAGCGACGAGCTCTGAATCACCTGCACCCTGCTCGCGATGGCATCGCGAGCAGGCTCCCCCCGTTCGTTATCAAACATCAGCCCTGTCATGACATTCCCCGGTACAATCTCGACGCGATTTTCACCAGTCGCCTCGTATAATTCCGATATTCCCGGCTTGTAAGAAAAACTACCCCTATCCGTAGTCTTACGCGAAGTCATCCGCACAGGCCTGTAGAGTCGGGCCAATACCACAGGTGCTATCCATGGATTTCAACCCGATCGACATTGTCCTGCATCTCGACGTCTACCTCGACATGCTTGTAGCCAACTACGGGGCATGGATCTACGCCATTCTGTTCCTGGTGATCTTTTGTGAAACCGGCCTGGTGGTCATGCCCTTCCTGCCGGGCGACTCCCTGCTGTTCATCGCCGGCGCCGTGGCGGCCGGTGGCGGCATGGATCCGGTACTGCTCGGCGGCCTGCTGATGCTGGCGGCGATTCTGGGCGACAGCACCAACTACATCATCGGACGAACGGCGGGTGAAAAACTGTTCAGCAATCCAAACTCGAAGATCTTCCGCCGCGACTACCTGCAACAAACCCACGACTTCTACGACAAGCATGGCGGCAAAACCGTGACCCTGGCGCGCTTCCTGCCCATCATCCGGACCTTTGCCCCCTTCGTCGCCGGTGTGGGGAAAATGCCCTATCCGCGCTTCTTCGCCTTCAGCGTGCTGGGCACCATCCTGTGGGTCGGTGGCCTGGTGACCCTAGGTTATTTCTTCGGCAACGTACCGTTCATCAAGAAAAACCTGTCGCTGCTGATTGTGGGCATCATCCTGTTGTCGCTGGTGCCGATGATCATCGGCATGGTGCGTAGCCGCCTCGCCGGCTCGAGCTCCAAAGCCGAATCGCGCTGACACGATGTGGTCCCTGAGCGCCTGGCGTCGCCGACGCACCCTGGCCAGGCACCCGATTGCCGATGACATGTGGCAACGGGTGCGCCATCACCTGAGCTTTCTCGATGGCATCAGTGCCGCCGAAGACCAATGGCTGCGCGAAGCCTGCGTGCTGTTCCTCGAAGACAAGCACCTGAGCGCCCTGCCCGGCGTTGAACTGCATCAGGAGCAACGCTTGCTGCTCGCTGCCCAGGCGCAACTGCCGCTGCTTCACCTCGGCGACCTGAACTGGTATCAGGGCTTCCACGAAATCATTCTCTACCCCGATGACTTCCTCAGCCCCCAGCGCCATCGCGACGCCAGCGGCGTCGAGCATGAATGGGACGGTGAGCACAGCGGTGAAGCCTGGCAGCAAGGCCCGATCATCCTCGCTTGGCCCGGCGTTTTGGCCAGCGGAGGCTGGGAAGGCTACAACCTGGTGATCCACGAACTGGCGCACAAACTCGACATGCTCAATGGTGACGCCAACGGCCTGCCGCCATTGCATCCCGACATGCGGGTCAGCGACTGGGCCAAGGTCATGCAAGAGGCCTACGACGACCTTGACCGGCAACTGGAACACAATCCCGACGCTGAAACCGCCATCGACCCGTACGCCGCCGAAAACCCTGCCGAGTTCTTCGCCGTCACCAGCGAATACTTCTTTAGCGCCCCGGATTTGCTGCACGAGGCTTATCCACGGGTGTACCAGCAGCTGAAGCTGTTCTATCGCCAGGACCCGCTGGCGAGGTTGAAGCAACTTCAGGCGCATGACCCTGTCTATCAGGCACACCAGTGAGCGCCATACGACTTCTGGTACATGGCGTCGACACAGGAATATGCCTATAATCGCCGCCACTTTTTGGTCAATCCGGCCAAGTGTTTCTGGTCAACTAACGGGGGCAACGCCCAATGAGCTACAGCAAGATTCCGGCTGGCAAAGACCTGCCGAACGACATCTACGTCGCGATCGAGATTCCGGCCAACCACGCGCCGATCAAATACGAAATCGACAAAGACAGCGATTGCCTGTTCGTTGACCGTTTCATGGCCACCCCAATGTTCTACCCGGCCAACTACGGTTACATCCCGAACACCCTGGCTGACGACGGTGATCCCCTCGACGTGCTGGTCGTGACCCCTTACCCGGTTGCTCCTGGTTCGGTGATCCGCGCTCGCCCGGTCGGCATCCTGAACATGACCGACGACGGTGGCGGCGATGCCAAAGTCATCGCTGTTCCGCACGACAAGCTGTCCCAGCTGTACGTCGACGTCAAGGAATACACCGACCTGCCAGCACTGCTGATCCAGCAGATCGAGCACTTCTTCGCGAACTACAAAGATCTCGAAAAAGGCAAATGGGTGAAAATCGAAGGCTGGGCCGGTGCAGACGCCGCCCGCGACGCGATCACCAAGTCGGTTGCTGCCTATAAAGGTTAAGAGAAGCCGCGAGCTTCCAGCGACAGGCTGCAAGAAAAACCCCGGGTGATCCGGGGTTTTTTTTGGGCGCTTGATAAGGGCTTTAAACAGGACGTTTAGTTTGTCCGACCTTGGTTTTTGCCTGTTTAAAATTCCTCAAGAACGTCTTACATCCGGTCGTAAATTTCCCGCTAAATTTGAACGAGGCGTTTATTCAAACCCTTACCAGCCGCCAGTAGACTCGCGTTCATGAAAAAGAACACTAGCGGCCCACGCTTTAAAGCGCTCCTCGAAGCAGCGAACATCACGACCACCGGATTTGCCGACTTTCTGGGTACGGCTCCGCAAAATGTACATAACTGGTACACCCGCGGCGTGCCTGCCCATTGCATGGAAGAAGTCGCCAGAAAACTCTCCGTCAGCAGCGACTGGCTGAAAACCGGCGAAGGCTCGAAAGACGCCCGGCACCTGCGCCTGCTCGAGGAGTCCGGCAACACCTTCGATGCCCAGACCATCCGCGGCGTCTACACGGTCATCGAGCCTGTTGACGTCGAACTGCCTTTCTACAAAGAAGTTGTCATCGCCCCGGGATCCAACAAAACCCACGTCA
The DNA here is from genome assembly GCF_052112305.1 of Pseudomonas sp. QLc11A. NCBI lineage: Bacteria > Pseudomonadati > Pseudomonadota > Gammaproteobacteria > Pseudomonadales > Pseudomonadaceae > Pseudomonas > Pseudomonas sp. QLc11A. Next base: position 91,627 of record NZ_JAVAJJ010000025.1, on the reverse strand, counting down.
TAGAAGATCCCGAGACATCCATCCGCCTGCCCCGCAACCATCTCGACTCACTGGAAATCAACCACGCCGACGCCATCTGCGCCTTCATGAGCGGCAACAGCATGGGGGAGAAAATTGAAGACGGTTCGACCCTGGCGATTGATCGTGGCCTGACCCAGATTATCGATGGCGAGATTTACGCCATCGAACATGACGGCATGCTGCGCATCAAGTACCTGCACCGACTACCGGGCAACTCCCTGCGACTGCGCAGCCACAACCGCGCCGAGTACCCGGATGAAATCTTCCGGGCGGCACAAATCGAGGAACAGAACATCAGGGTACTGGGTTGGGTGTTCTGGTGGTCGACCCTGAACAAGCGGCGGCCGGCGGTGCCCTTTCTTTAATCGCTCCACAACGCCCATCGGCCACCCACCCAGGTGGCCGAACGGCTCTGCGCGGCACTTCCCGCTGGGAATTTCCGTCAAACCTGCGTATGCTGCGCCCCACATTTACGCATCGACCCGCCCTGCGGCTCAGATGCGCTGACCTGACAGATGACTTTCTCACCAGGTCCCACAGCCGGACGCAAGATCCGGGTGTACGTTTTGAAGGCTGGCGCGGTTTACCAAAAATGATCCAAGCCAGTCCCCGAGAAGCCGGCCACAAGCCGGCTTTTTAATGCCTGAAAGAAAGTGAACTGCTCAGCACATGAATTTGTAGCAGCACTGCTGCGACAAGTAAAACGAATAGTGTCAGCACTGCTATCACTATCCCCCCTCACGGATAGCTAAACGCTTTCACCAACGTCAACTCCCCCACCGCCCGCATCGGTACCAGGAACGTCTCCATCTTTTCACTCGGCGTCCCTTCCTCGGTAATCACCGTTACCTGCGCGGTGGTCAGCGCTTGCACCGTGTCTTCCTGCCCCTGTTCATCACTGCTGTAGCCGCCACCGAAGTAGTTCACATACACCAGATACTGGCCCTTGATCGGTGCGGGCATGGCGAAGATTTCCGGGCCGTAGCCGGTCGTGACGTCGACGTCGAGCGCTGCGCCGTTGGGGGCGACGCGGTCGCCGTACCAGATGTGCGCGCCGTCGGGGGTGATGAGGTGCAGGTCGAGGTCGGTGTTGTCGCTGTCCCATGCCAGTAATACACGTAACTTGGCCGGGGTCGCACCGCCGCTGCGGTTAAGGAATTGCGTGCGGTGACGGAGCTGGCCATCGGGGTTGCGAACTTCGACGCTGTTGCTGCCGTTGGGGAATGAGAACGGGCGATCGAAGCGGCCGGCCGGGTCGATTTTCAGCGGCATGCTCACCCCGTTGACGATCAGCCGGCCGGGCTCTGTGGATTTCGCTGTGGCTTTGATCTGGCCGCTGATGCGTGCGGTGTTGGCCTGCCCTACCGGGGTGTTGACCGACGAAGCCGGGTAGTTGACGACCTGCCGGAAGCTTTCTCCCTCGCCCTCGGGCGCGCCGGTGCGCCAGCCGCCTGCGGGGGTATCGAGTTTAACGCTGTCCACCGCCATCACTGATGGCAACGCCAGCAGCGAGCAGATACACAGCAAGACCTGTGGATAACGGAGTTTCATGGTCTATTCCAGCAAGAGGTGGCGGGCGAGCCCTTCGATGTAGGTTTCATCCTGGCCGTTGGGGTGTGCCTCGAAGGCCAGGTGCAGGTATTCGTGGGCCAGGTCGAGGCGGTCTTGCAGCGTCAGCACGCCACGCACGTAGATACGCTGGCGTTCGCGGTCGACATAGGGGCGTCCGAAGGTCAGGCGGCATACGGCGAAGGTGCTGACTTCGTTGTAGCCGACCTCGCCTTCCAACCGCACACGCCAGCCGCGCCGTTGTTTTTGCAGCCAGTCTTGTGCGGCGGGCAACGCTTCGCAGGACGCGACCAGGTTGTCCCAGCGACTGAGACTGGCGCGTGGGTAGGCGTGCAGCAGAATGGCGTCGTAGCGCTGGCCGGCACGGGCCTGTTCGACGGCTTGCTGCCAGGACAGTTTGTCCGGGCCGGGTTGATCGGAATGATAGGTGACGGTGCTGCCGGCCAGGACCAGGTCGCTGGTCCACGCGGCGATGTCGCGTGACCCGGACGATGCCGGACGCGGCGCGACCCGCTGACGGCTGCTGCTGTCGTCGATGCTCAGGCAATCACCACTGCGCGTGGCGTTTTGCAGCAGGTACGTGCGGATGGCCACCGCGAGGGCTTTGGCGGCCTCGACCGGCTCGGCAGTGGCTTCGCGCTGGAGCACACGGGCGACGTACTCTTCGCGATCCAGCCGGGCGACGAGCTTGTCGTCCAGCAGAAAGAGTTCGCCATCGCTGTGGATATCCAGCACATTGCCGTTGGCGAATTCGACGCGGTAGTCACCCTGTAACGCTCCGGAAGTCACCGCAGCGCCTCCTGACAAGACACGCCGAAGTGGATAGCGGGAGAACAGGTCGACCTCCACACATTTCCCTGCATCCGCAGGCCAGGCAACAGGAATCACCGTGGACAACGCCTGGGCGTAATCACGCAGTACCCGCTGACTGGTGCCCCGCCCCCCGGCCCAAACCGGTGCACCATCCGCCGTCCAGCCGGCAAACCCACCCTGGCGTGACGTGGCATCCTTATCCGCCAACCAGCTCCAGGTCTTCACCCGCAGGCGGCTGCCGAGTTCGCCGACGACTTGGCCATCAGCGGCATTGAGCACCACATCGAGCAATACACGTCGGGCTTGATCCTGTGCCGGCAGCACGGCCAACACCTTCAACAGCTGCGCCACCGAAACCCGGGTAGCCGGTTGCAGCGAAGGCAAATCCAGCAGCCATGGCGGCGCCTGCCGTGTCTGCCAATAGGCTCGCCAGTCGGCCTCGCGGATGCCCAGTCGCGCGGGTTCGAAATACAGACCGCATGACTTCACCAACGCCTGATCGCGCTCGATCCTGCCGCCCGCCGTGCAGCAATAGACTTCTTCCTTCGACTGGCCGCGACATTCGTAAGCCGGCTCACGCGCACCGGTATCGACCAGCCAGGCGTAGACGAACAACTTCCACACACTGCCCAGTGGTGTCTGCAAGGTCTGCGGCAGTGGCTCGCGGGCGATCACCTGAGTTCGGCTCAACGACAGTAAATCGCCCTTGAAGGCCAGGCGCAGCGGTTCGTCCTGTGCTGTCGCCAGCACAGGGATCAAACACAGCAGCCACCCCAGCAGCAACCTGTGCACGTCAGTGAACCGTGACCTGGCCAAGGGCTGCCTTTTGCTCCATCGCCTGATGCTGCGGCGCATACACCTGGGTGAATCGCACCGGCGGCAGGTTGAACTGCCCCTTCTGCGAGAAACGCACCAGATGCCGCAGGCGCAATTCACCACTCAAGGCATCGACCGGAACGGCATAAGCCATTTGCCCCGGCTCGAAACGCGCCTTCTCCAGCGATGTCGGTTCGGTACCAGCCTTACCCATGAGCTTGATGCCCCAGGTCGTGCGCTCGACATCGGCACCCGGTGGCAGCGGCACTTCCAGCAGGCCGTAGCGCAGCGGTTTGGCGGCTTTGCTGGTGAGGATCACCTCGTCGAGATAGAGGCTGTCGCTGGACAGCGGCGCGTTGCCGACCGCTTCGAGTTTGAAGGTAAACGCCTCATCCCCCGGCACCAATCGCGACAGGCGACGGGTGATGGTCACGGCCATCGGATCGACCGTCGGCTGCTGGCTCCGGTAGCTCAATGCAGCGCGCAGCGGACGCTCCTGCACCCCGCTCAGCGTCAATACCGTCGGCACTGGCGCAGGCCCCTGCCACGTCCAATACATCTCACCAGAAACCCCGTACTGTTTCTTCCAGCCTTCACCCGGGGCCAATGCAATGGTGGGCGATGCCTGCTCGATGCTGCGTTGCAGCCAGGTGAGCGCCAATGCCCGTTCCAGGGTCGATTGCTGCGGCAACAGGCGTTGCAGCAACGCCTGTGCGTGAGCCTGATCGAAGGGTTGCAGCGACAGGTTCAGCGCTTCGGCAAACGGCTGGGAACTGACCGCCAGACGTTGCTGCGCGTCGGCCAGTTGCCGGTTGAACGCATCCGGCAAAGCGACCTTCGCCTGCCTGGCCAGCGAGGCCGTCAGCACTCGCGCGGCAGCCAGCCCCAAGGCTGAGTCAGGATCGCTCATGACGAGGCTGTCTTCACCGCCTTCCATCAGATTCGCGGCACTGCCCTCGCCCGCTTTCGCCAGATCATCCATCAGGCCACTGAGCAAGGTGTTGACCGGCAACTGCATCTGTTTGGCGAACGACAGGATCAGCGCCCGCTGCAACAGCGGCGTGTTGTTCGCCTGTTTGGCGTAGACCTCCAGCACCCGCTGCCAGTGTTCCGGCGGCAGGCTCAAGTCCAGCACCCGGCTGGCGTGCCAGTCGGCGTAATAGGCGTAGGCGGTGAGGAACGCGTCCGGCTCGCCGTCCATGCCCCACCAGGTGAAGCTCGCCGAAGGACCGGCCATTTGTACCAGGCGCAGGCGACTGTTTTGCATGATCAGGCGCAAGCGATCGCGGATCTGCGGATTCGCCGCCAGCGTCGGGTAGGCAATGCTCAACGGCAACAGGCGGCTGGCAGTCTGCTCGACACCACCGTAGGGGTAGCTCAACAGGTCGTCGAGGGCCGAACGGAACAACGCTTGCGGACTGTCATCCAGGCGCAGGCGTATATCGGTCGCGTCTGCCGGCAGAGTCAGCGGTGTATCGCCGCTGCTCACATCGAGACTCTGGGATTGCGTTACCCGCCAGCCTTCACCGGTCGCGCTCAGGTGCACCGTCAACGCGTCAGCGGTTTTGCCGTCCTGCACCAGCTCGGCGCTCCACTCGCCATTGACCAGTTCGAACGCCGGCAACGGGATGTAATTGATGCCACTGTTCAGGGTGACAGGTACGCGCTGTTCGTTGCCGGCGTAACGGGTCACCAGTTCGGCCTTGAGCGGTTTCTCGGCCTGACTGAAGGCGAACACACCAAGGTCCGGTTTGTCGCCGGTACGGAATCGGCTCGGCCCGCTCCACTTCAGGTACAGCGGTTTTTCCGAGCGAACGAATTGCTTCTTCTGTCCGACCTGACCGTCATCGGCGATGGCCCTGGCGGTGATGCGCCAGCGGGTCAGGGAGTCGGGCATCTTGAAGGTGAAACGGGTTTTGCCGTTGGCGTCGGTCAGCAGTTCTGGCTGCCACGTCGCCGTGTCGACATCCTCGCGACGCGGCCGCTCCAGCACCTTCACGCCGCGCTCACTGCGATTGGCTTTGCCAGGTGCACCGGGGCTGCCCGGCAAGGCGACGTCATAACTGATGAACGACAAACTGGCGCTGGTGCGCACGTTGTTGCGCCGCGGGTGATAGAAGAACTGGTCGATGCTCGGCGCCACTTCCGGTTGCAGGGCGTAGACCATTTCATCGACCACGCTGACCGTCAGGTGCGCCGGGATCGGCTTACCGGCAAATTGAGTCGTCAGGTCCACCGAGACGGTTTCGCCCGGCTGGTAGGTGTCTTTATCGGTGGCAATGACCACATCGATCTGAGGTGTTACCACCTTGATGCCGGCGTTCTGGAAGCTGTACTGACCGCCCTTGGTGTACAGCACCGAGAAGGTCAGGTTCGGCGCGAAGCCGTCCTTCACCGGGATGCGCGCGCGGTATTGGGTATCGCTGAGTTTTTCCGTCTTCAGCCAGTCACCGCCTTTGGACAGCAGCGCGGTCGCCTCGACCTTGTCCCGCTCCAGCGACAAAAAGGCATCGTTGACCGGTTCCGGAAAAGTGATCAGCGCCAGCGCTTCATCGCCGGTGATGTACTCGGGCTTGTCGAGGACGATTTCCACGGTGCCGGGTACGGCTTTGACACCTTCACCGGTGACCGAATGCCCGGTGGCGCCGACCACGCGACCGTGATCATCCTTGAGTGTCAGGTTGTAGGTGCCTGGCCGGTCAAAAGCCAGGGTGAAACTTTTGTCGCTTGCCGCGAGTTTGCCTTCGCCGGTGCTCTGGTCTTCCAGACGCACCCAGCCGTAGCTGCCCGGTGTAACGGCCTGGGCCTGCTCGCCTTCGCGGGTGTAGCTGAACGCAACCTTGTCGCCCACCGCGCTGAAGCGTCGGGGCGCGCTCAAGCGGAAGTTCGCCGCGCCACGGTCGATGAGGATTTCCTTGGTGGTCTTGACGCGATACGCCGCGCCGTCGCTGGCGAACACGGTGAGCATGTAGCGACTCGGCTTGTCGGCGGCGGGCAGGTCGAGCGTTGCGTTGCCCTTGGCGTCGGTGCTCAGTTCGGTACTGGTCAGCTCCACCGGAAATTGCCCGAGGTATTGCAGTTCGTTGTCGACCATCGACAGCTGTTGGGCGCGCAGGCTCAGGCTCAATTTCGCATTGACCACCGGTTTGCCGTCCGGGTACAGCAGCACCAGGTTGCCCTTGACCGGCTCGCCGGTGCGGTAATCCTGCTTGGCCAGATTGAGCGAAATCTCGAAGTGCGGCTTGATATATTCAGCGACGCGGAAGGCGCTGCTGTAGGTCTGCTCCTTGTAGGTGAAGCGCAGTTCATAACCACCGGCCACGGCATTGTCCGGCAACTGGAAGCGGCCCTGGGTGCCAGCCTTGGAATCAAGCTTCAGATCGAGGGATTGCAGCGCCGTGCCGGTGGCATCGAGCACGCTCACATTGACGTCGGCAGCGCTTGGCTGCACCGAGTCCCGCGCGTTCTTGAATTCACGTCCGACGATTTTCAGCGACACCCAATCCCCCGGCCGATACAGCGGCCGGTCGGTGAAGGCATAGAGTTTGGTGTCGTAGATTTCGCTGTCGTAATAGAAATTCTCGGAGACGAACACCCCGCCCTCTTCGTCTTCACCGATCACGAAGGAGCGCTCGGGGCTGACGTGTTTCAGGCGCAGCAAGCCGTCGCTATCGGTGGCGCCGCTGCTCATCACACCCAGGCCGTCGGTCCACAGCACATTGACCTTCGGCACCGAGCTGCCTTCGTGTTTGCGCGCGGCCCACACCAGCAATTCGTCACCGGCAATCTTGCTCACCGCCACGGTGTTGGAGACGAACACCATGGTAGTTGCGCGGTACTTGCCGATCAGCGCTTCCACCAGATAAAGACCCGGTTTGAGAGTGCCCAACGGGATGTACACATTGCCCGGTGCGACACTGACAAACTCGCTGGAGGATCCGGCCAGGTTCACCCCCGCCGGTGGCTGGATCGGCTTGGCCTGCCACAACGGATAACGGAACTGGCTGACCACCGGCAAACCCGGTATCAACGCGAATTGCGGCTGCGCATCGTAGGGCGTTGGCGCGGCCATCGCATTGCCCATCTTCAGTTCCGGCACTTCCTCGGTGACTTGTTTACGCGACTCGTAAGAAAACGCCCGCTGCATCACCCGGCGGGATTTGCGATACCAGTTGTCCCACAGGTATGCGAGGGTGTTGGACAGACCTTCACCCTTGAACTGGCCATCGCTGACCACCCGATGCAGATTCTTCTGGCGTTTGAGGAAGTCCAGCGGCTTGTCGATGCGATACACCCGAATGTCCGCGCCGCCATAGGGTTCCATGCGAAACCGGCGATAGTCGCGACCCGGCGCTTCAAGGCGCACCATCGCCGGCTCATCGCTGGCGAAACTGCTGTCGGCCAGCAGGAAAAAACTCTCGCCGGCCACCGGCGCATAGCCGCTGGCCGGGACCGAGTCATCGGCGTTAACCACCGAGAGTGGCAGCATCCACACCAACATCAGAGACAGAAAACGCAGCATGCGGGCACCGGTCATTGGGAGAGAAAATTCAGTCGATAGACGCCGATGAAGTTGGGGTTGGCTGCGTCGGGTATCCATCGGGTGTCCTTCCATGTCATGAGTTGCTGCAGGCTTGCCGAACGCATGCCGTTGTCGGTGGGTGTGGTGGTGCCGGTGTGATAGGCGATGTAGCGGTCCATCCAGATCATCAGGTGCTGGTCGTCGCCCTGATCGAAAAACATCAGGTCGCCGGGGCGTGCCTGTGACACATCGCGGCTGACCAGATGGCTGTTGAACTGGATCAATTTGATCGCGTTGACGTACGGCCCGACCTTGCCGCCGCCCTGCTGCCACTGCTGGGCGAGACCGCGCTGGGCGTCGCTCAATTGCAGCTCCGGCGGCAGGTAGCGATTGGACAGGCCATTGCTGCGCAGCCATTTGTCGTCATGGACTTTCAGCGCTTCATTGGCGGCAAAGCGCACCAGCCCGGCGCAATCCTGCTGATACCAGCGAGGGCTCGGGCCCTGGCTCAGTTGCTCCTGGGCGATGCGCACGAACCAGGCACGAAACACCTGGGATTGCTGCGGATCGAGCGATGGTGTCTCGACAGCGCGGACACCTGCGCTCAGCAACAACGCCAGCAGACCGAGACTGCGGATCAATGCCGTCACAGCGCTTTCCACTCCAGCGGCAGCCACTGCCAGTGGCCGTCTGGCTCGCTGCCTTCAGGTAAGGTCAGAGCGTATTTGCCATAGCCACCGAGCGTGCGCAGTTTCGGAATCAGGAAGGTTTGCGCGGCGTTGTAGAACACCGGTTCCATGTCCTGGGGCAGGCTGTCGAGGGTTTCCTGCTGCATCAGTTGCGCCATGGAATCGGGACCGAAATAGACTGGCATCAGCAAATCCTTGGGCACAACGTCGGCCATCGGCGGGAAGCGTTTGTCGAGGGTGCCGAGGGCCTTGTCCACCAGCTTGTCGTCGAGGGAAAACAGCAACGTAGAACCATGGCGCGCCAGGCTGACTTTCATGAACGCCTTGCCGGTGATGGCATCGGGATCTTGAGCTTCCTTGGCCGCATAAGGTCCGAAACTGGAGCTGACCTGACGTTGCCATTGGTGGCTCTTGCCTTCCTGTTTTTCCACCACCGGGAAGGCACCGTCCTTGACATTGCTCTCGTGCGCACCGACCATCGAGCCGAACAGCTTGCCCAGATCCCCATCGAGCTTGCCGCCGTCGTCATCGTTGAGGCTGGCCACCAGCAGGGGCGTGTACAACCGCGAATCGGCATACCAGCACAGCCCCGCCGCGCCGGCCATGTGCTCGGTCAATGCCTGGGCAACCTTCTCCTCGGCACCGAGTTTCTCCAGCAGCGGTTGCTGTTGTTCGGCAGCCAGCGGCAACGCCACGCAAGCGCTGGCCCCCATGGGCATGGCTTGCCAGATCGGTTTGAAATCGAAATCCGGCTGATTCTCCAGTTCATCCATGGCCAGGAAGCTGTGCCAGCCATTGTCGTCCATGTCGAAACGCAGGCCGGCGAAGTTCGGAATGAAACGCTGGTAACCCATGGCCAGCACGCTGGCATTCACCGACAGGCGTTGTTTCACCTGCGGCGCACGAGGTGGCAGGCCGAAGGCTTCGGGAAACAGTTTTTCGCCATTGAGCAGCGCAGCAACCGCCGTGGTCGATACGCTGCCCGGTTCCTCCGTTGCACCGCTTTGCGGATCGTAGAGTTTCGCCGGATTGGACAGCACCACCAGTTTGTCGCCATGGGACGCGAACAGCAGCGCCTTGCTGGCGTTGTAATTGAGCTGATAAAGCGGCACGTCTTCGCTGCCGACCTTCACGTCAGCGACCTTGCTCAACTGCGAGTCGTCCAACGCGACTTTGGCCAGCGGTTCCAGCACCTTGGCCAGACCGCCGCGATCCATCACCAGCAGGAAATCCTTGAGCCGCCCGTCCGCCCCGCGCCACAACGCTACGTCGGCAGGCTGATCGAACAGTTGCTCGATCAGGGTGTCCTGCAACTTCAGGTCATGCTCGTAGATGATCCGCCGCAGACTGCCGATCAGGCCGAGGCGATCGGCGTGGGTTTCGTAGTAGAAGACGAAATCTTCGGTCAGGGTTTCCTTGAGGAAGGGCACCGCGAGCAGGTCTTTGGGCAATTGGCTCAAGGAATGGGTTTCCAGCAAACCATCCGGGCGACCCATACCCAGTTTGTCACTGGCCAACGCAGGCGCCGGCGCCTTGGGTTTGTGCATGAGCCATCCCAACCCACCGGCCACGCCAGCGACCAGGCATATTCCGATCAGCAGCGTCGGCCAATGCAGGGAAGGTTTGGCCGCGGATGCGCCAGCGGCCGGAGTAACAGTGCTATCACTCATGTTCACAAAACCCGATGTTCATCCGTGGAGCGGGATGCTTAATAGTTGAAAGTCTTGACCAGCAACAGGTCGCCGATTGCGCGCAGGGGCACGATGAAGGTCTCGCGTTTTTCATCGACGGTGTTTTCGTTGAGCACCAGGTTGATCTGCGAGGTAATTACCTCATTCTGGTTGCCGGTCTCATCGAAGTTATAGCCCCCGCTGCCGAAGTTGCCCCAATAGTTCACGTAAACCAGATAGGTGCCGCGCAGCGGCGCGGTCATGGTGAACATCTCCGGACCCGGGCCATCGACGCCGTCAGGGTCGAGGCCGCCGCCATTGGTCAGCGCCGAGTGCGCCCAGAAAGCGTGCTGGCCGTCGGGGGTAATGATGTGCAAATCGAGTTCGGCCTTCGGGTCGTCCCAGCCCAGCACCACACGAATCCGCGCCGGGGTCCGCAGATTGTTGGCTTCATAGAATTGAACGCGCTTGAGCGACTGGCCTTCAACGCTACGCACTTCGACGCTGTTGGAACCGGCGCCGAACGCATAGGGCCGGGCGAAACGGCCCTGGTCGTCGGTGTACAGATTCAAGGGATTGCCGTTGACCGCCAGCGTGTGCGGCCCACGCTGAGTGCCGAGGGCCTTGAGTTGGCCTTCGATCATCGTGCGATTGCGCTGCACGCCCCGGTCGATGGGCGGCGTGGGATAGGCGACTTGCGGGTTTTCCGTGCGATCCAGCAAACCGTTGTAGCGCCAGCCGCCCACCGGTTCCGACAACCCGGCATTCGGCGCGGCCAGAATCGAGGGCGCGATAGACAGCCCGATCAGCAGCAAAAGAAATAAGCGCATGCGACGCCTCCTGCCATGCATGACGAAACCTTGCGCCTGATCCTGGGCGCGTTACAGATGGGAATACTGCGTTTCGTCTGAAAGACCCCGTGACTGCCAGGTCGTATAGGGCTCGAAGGTTAGCCATTCGGGTGTTTTTTAACAATCGGATGGCCCCGAAATTGCGGTGGGAATCACGATAACGGGTGGACGGTGAGCCGAATACGCGCCATATTCGGCTCACTATATGAGCCGAATAGCCCATCTAATCGGCTCAACCCTACATAGAGCATCAAGTTCATGACACCTCAATGGATATGGCAGCAGCCTGATTGGCCGGGGTTCACCTGGAGTGCCGAACGACTGGCGCCCTTGTTACGCGAGTGCGTTCAAGCACAAGGTCGGCTAATGGGCATGGCCAGTTCCGTGGGCAGTTCGCTGAGCGCGCAAAGTGAGCTGGATACGTTGTTGCAAAACATCGTCACCTCATCGGCTATTGAAGGAGAACAGCTGAATGTCGGTTCAGTTCGCTCTTCATTGGCGCGGCGATTGGGGTTGGAGCTCAATGATGGCGACAACATCAGCAAGCGCAGTGAAGGGCTCGCGCAATTAATACTCGATGCTACCCGGCATTTCGCCGAGCCGCTGACACTTGAACGATTGCTGGATTGGCATGAGTGGCTGTTTCCGGAACAGGAAATCGGCTTGGCCGCGCAAAGCATTCGTGTAGGTGCTTTGCGCGGCGATGATCCAATGCAAGTGGTTTCCGGTCGTCTCGACAGACCGACCGTGCACTTCGAAGCACCGCCTCGCCTGGGCCTTGAGCGCCAACTCAATGCCTTCCTCGAATGGTTTGAAACCAGCCGAAGTCAGTTCGGGCCCGACCCTTTGCTTCGAGCTGGCATCGCACACATCTGGTTTGTCACACTCCACCCGTTTGACGACGGCAACGGTCGCCTGACCAGGACGATCACCGACCTTGCATTGGCTCAAGGCGAAGCTCAGGCGATCCGTTTTTATGCCATGTCGGCGAGTATTCTCGAGGATCGATCCGGCTATTATCGGGTGCTGGAAACCTGCCAGAAATCCAACATGGACATTACGGTTTGGCTCGAATGGTTCCTGCAAACTCTATTGCGCAGCCTGCAACAGGCCATGGCACGGATCGAATCCGTGCTGGGCAAAGCGCGCTTCTGGCAGGCGCACCGGGAGTCCGAGCTGTCGACCGAGCAGACCAAAGTACTGAATCGTTTGCTGGACGGCGGGGAGCGCGGATTCGAAGGCGGGATCAGTGCGGCGCAGTATCAAGCCGTTGCGAAAGTCTCCAAAGCGACCGCGACCCGGCATCTGGCCGAACTGCTGGATAAGGATTGCCTGCAACGCCTGCCGGGTGGCGGGCGCAGTACTCGCTACCAGATCAAATATCCCGACCAAGCGCATCCTGAGCGCTGAAACCCTTGCACCAAACACCCCGCTCATTTGCCCATAAACCCCCTATCTGCTAGTGTCGCGCCGGTTTAACGTCAACCGGAAATCGCCGCCATGGCCCGCAAAAAAGCTGCACTGGATTTCGAACAGTCCCTCGCCGACCTGCAAACGCTGGTGGAGCGTCTGGAGAATGGCGAATTGTCGCTGGAGGACTCGCTGGCCGCTTTCGAGCAAGGCATCGGTCTGACCCGCGATTGCCAGGCGGCGCTGGCCCAGGCCGAGCAAAAGGTTCAGGTGCTGCTCGAGCGTGATGGCGAGTTGGCCGAGGAACCCTTCGACGCGGATCAGCCAGAATGATTGCAGCGTACTCGGCCACCAGCCAGGCCCGCGTCAATGCGGCGCTGGAAACCCTGTTCACGGCACCAGGCCCCGAGTTGGCGCGGCTGTACGAAGCCATGCGCTACAGCGTGATGAATGGCGGCAAACGCGTGCGTCCCCTGCTGGCCTACGCCGCGTGTGAAGCGTTGGGCGGCAAGCCTGAGCAAGCCAACGGTGCCGCCTGTGCGGTGGAGCTGATCCACGCCTATTCACTGGTGCATGACGATTTGCCGGCCATGGACGATGACGATCTTCGCCGCGGCCAGCCCACCACCCACAAGAAATTCGATGAAGCCTGCGCGATCCTCGCCGGTGACGGCTTGCAGAGCCTGGCCTTCAGCGCCCTGCTAGACCCGCGCCTGAGCGCGTCGGATGCCGAAATCCGCCTGCAAATGGTCAGCGCCCTGGCACTGGCGGCGGGCCCGGCAGGCATGGTCGGCGGTCAGGCCATCGACCTCGGTTCGGTCGGCCTGAAGCTTGACCAGAAAGCCCTGGAATACATGCACCGGCACAAGACCGGTGCGCTGATCGAAGCCAGCGTCAAACTCGGCGCCCTGGCCAGCGGTCGTGCCGAGAAAGACGAACTCAAGTCCCTGCAGACTTATGCACAGGCCATCGGCCTGGCATTCCAGGTCCAGGACGACATTCTCGACGTCGAAAGCGATACCGCCACCCTCGGCAAACGCCAGGGCGCGGACATTGCCCGGGACAAGCCGACCTACCCGGCCCTGCTCGGCCTCGACGCCGCCAAGGCCTATGCCCTGGAGTTGCGCGACCAGGCCCTGCATGCCCTGCGACCGTTTGACGCGGCGGCCGAGCCGTTGCGGGATCTGGCCCGGTATATCGTCGATCGCCGCAGTTGAAGGCGAATCCACCAAAAAAGACCAACGCGTGGGCAGGGGGCGAAGCATCAGGTAAACTGCCGCATCTTTTATACCTATAACGATTCGCCTGATGCCCACGACGTTTCATGAGATTCCCCGCAAGCGCCCGACCACGCCCCTGCTCGACCGCGCGAACACGCCGGACGGCCTGCGCCGGTTAGGCGAAGCCGAGCTGGAAACCCTGGCCGATGAGTTGCGCCTGGAATTGCTCTACACGGTCGGCCAGACCGGTGGGCATTTCGGTGCAGGCCTGGGCGTGATCGAGCTGACCATCGCGCTGCATTACGTCTTCGACACCCCGGACGACCGGCTGGTGTGGGACGTGGGTCATCAGGCTTATCCACACAAGATCCTCACCGGTCGTCGCGAGCGCATGAGCACCCTGCGCCAGAAGGACGGTGTCGCTGCGTTCCCGCGCCGTTCCGAGAGCGAGTACGACACCTTTGGCGTCGGCCACTCCAGCACCTCGATCAGTGCCGCGCTGGGCATGGCGATTGCCGCCCGCCTGCAAAACAGCGAGCGCAAGGCGATCGCGGTGATCGGCGACGGCGCGTTGACCGCGGGCATGGCGTTCGAGGCGCTGAACCATGCGCCGGAAGTGGACGCCAACATGCTGGTGATCCTCAACGACAACGACATGTCGATCTCGCGCAACGTCGGCGGTTTGTCGAACTACCTGGCGAAGATCCTTTCCAGCCGCACCTACGCGAGCATGCGCGAAGGCAGCAAGAAAGTGCTGTCGCGCCTGCCCGGTGCCTGGGAAATCGCTCGCCGCACCGAAGAATATGCCAAAGGCATGCTGGTTCCCGGCACGCTGTTCGAAGAATTGGGCTGGAACTACATCGGCCCGATCGATGGCCACGACCTGCCGACCCTGATCGCCACCCTGCGCAACATGCGCGACCTGAAAGGTCCGCAGTTCCTGCACGTCGTCACCAAGAAAGGCAAAGGCTTCGCTCCGGCGGAAGTCGACCCGATCGGTTACCACGCCATAACCAAACTCGAACCGCTGGACGCTCCGGCCGCCGCGCCGAAGAAGGCCAGCGGACCTAAGTACTCCGGTGTGTTCGGCGAATGGCTGTGCGACATGGCGGCTGCCGATCCGCGCCTGGTCGGGATTACCCCGGCGATGAAGGAAGGCTCGGACCTGGTCGCTTTCAGCGAACGCTTCCCGCTGCGCTACTTCGACGTGGCCATTGCCGAGCAGCACGCCGTGACCCTCGCCGCCGGTATGGCCTGCGAAGGCGCCAAACCCGTAGTGGCCATCTATTCGACCTTCCTGCAGCGCGGCTACGACCAGCTTGTCCACGATGTGGCGGTGCAGAATCTCGACGTGCTGTTCGCCATCGACCGTGCAGGTCTGGTGGGCGAAGACGGTCCGACCCACGCCGGCAGCTTCGATTTGTCGTTCCTGCGCTGCATCCCCGGCATGCTGGTGATGACCCCGAGCGATGAAAACGAGCTGCGCAAGATGCTCACCACCGGTCACCTGTACGAAGGCCCGGCGGCTGTGCGTTATCCACGCGGTAATGGCCCGAACGCGACCATCGAGAAAGACCTCGAGCCGATCGAGATCGGCAAGGGCATAGTTCGCCGCCAAGGCAGCAAAGTCGCCTTGCTGGTGTTCGGCGTGCAACTGGCCGAAGCCCTGAAAGTCGCCGAGACGCTGGACGCGACCGTGGTCGACATGCGCTTCGTCAAGCCGCTGGATGAAGCGCTGGTTCGCGAAATCGCCGGCAGCCACGAGCTGCTGGTGACCGTCGAGGAAAACGCAATCATGGGCGGCGCCGGTGGCGCGGTTAGCGAATTCCTCGCCCGGGAAAACATCCTCAAGTCGATGCTGCACCTGGGCTTGCCGGACATCTACGTCGAGCACGCCAAGCCTGCGCAAATGCTGGCCGAGTGCGGGCTGGATGAAGCCGGGATCGAGGCATCGATCCGCGAGCGCCTGCAACTGCTCAACATCTAAACGCAAAACCCTGTGGGAGCGGGCTTGCCCGCGAAGAGGCCGGTATATCCAACATCAATGTTGGCTGTACCGACGCCTTCGCGAGCAAGCCCGCTCCCACATTTGATTTGTGTGCACCACGAAACACCAACGGACTACCCATGAAACTCTCTCCCCTCGCCCTGGCGCTGACCCTGCTGCCGGCTGGTCAACTGCTGGCCGACACCTTCGAACGCGATCAAGCGCTGAAGCTGCCCGACGTGCTGATCAGCGCCAACCGCCAGGTCGAAGCGCGCAACGACAGCAGCGCCGCCAACACCGTGTTCACCCGCGACGACATCGATCGCCTGCAACCCGATAGCGTCACCGACCTGCTGCGCCGCGTACCGGGCGTGCAAATCGTGCAGGCCGGCGGGCGCGGCAGTGTGCCGGGTGTCTACATCCGCGGCACGCAATCAGCCCAGAGCCTGGTACTGGTGGACGGTCAGCGCATCGGCAGCTCGACCTCCGGCGACAGCAACCTGCAGCACATCAACATCGATCAGGTCGAGCGCGTGGAAGTGCTGCGCGGCTCCCGTTCGGTGATTTATGGCAGCGATGCGATTGGCGGGGTAATCCAGATCTTCACCCGCCGTGGCGGCGAACAGGGCCTGCAACCACGCCTGCACACGGCGTTTGGCAGCAACCAGACCTGGGAGCGCAGCCTTGGCTTGTCCGGCGGGGACGAACGAACCCGTTTCAATCTCGGCGCCAGCCTCGACGAAAGCGCCGGGATCAATCGCACCCACCAGTCATACCCCAGCGACGGCGACCATGACGAGTACCGAAACCAGTCGTTCAGCCTGAGTGTTAGCCACGCACTCAGCGATGACATCGAGATCGGCGCCAACGCGCTGGATAATCGCGGCAAAAGCGAATTCGACAACCCGTTCGGGGCAGTCCAACAGCAGCCATACAACGAATTCGATGTGAGCAGTGTCAGCAGTTACATCGACGCGCGTATCAATGAAGCATGGAAAACCCGTGTTGAACTCGGCCACAGCGAAAACCGCGAGAAGACCCTCGACAAACTCAGTGACGAACGCAGCGTGTTCAACACCTACCGGGATTCGGTGAACTGGCAGAACGACCTGACGCTCAACGAGCGCAACAGTCTGCTGCTGGGAGGTGACTGGTATGAAGACCGGATCAACAGCAGCACCGCGTTCGATGAAGACAGTCGCTGGAACCGTGCGGCGTACATCCAGCATCGCTATCGGGCCGAGCGTTTCTCCACGGAGCTGGGTTTGCGTCACGACGACAACCAGCAATTTGGCAGCCAGAACACCTGGAGCGGCACCTTCACCCTGCCGCTGAACCCGAACAACGAAGTGCTGTTCACCTACAGCGAAGGCTTCCGCGCACCGACGTTCAACGATCTGTACTACCCCGACTTCAGCAACCCGGACCTCAAGCCTGAAACCTCGAAAAGCTATGAGCTGCAATGGCGCAGCCAATTGACCGAGAGCAGTCGTCTGGAAACGTCGCTGTATCGCACCGACCTTGAAGACGCGATCATCTTCGGCAGCAACTCGCGCCCCGAGAACGTTGCCTCGGCGCGGATCAACGGCTTCGAAGCAACGCTGAAGCAGGAACTGTTCGACTGGCAGAGCAATCTCGGCGTGGCGATCATCGATCCGCGCGACCGTGACACGGGCCACACCCTGGCCCGTCGCGCGCGGCGTACCTTGAGTTGGGATCTGGACCGACAGTTCGATCGCCTGGGCCTCGGCGCCAGTTGGCAAGCGGTCAGCAGCAGCTATGACGACCAGAACAATCAACAGCCCCTCGGCGGCTATGCCTTGCTGGGGCTGCGCAGCAGTTGGGAGCTCAATCGTGAAGTCCGGCTGGAACTGAAGGTCGACAACCTGCTGGACAAGGGTTACAGCCGGGCGTTGTACAGCTACCAAGGCAGCCAGTACGGGTATCGCGAGGAAGGTCGGGCGTGGATGTTCGGGGTGACATGGACGCCGGAGATCTAAAAGCTCAACTCGATCATTTGTGGCGAGGGGGCTTGCCCCCGTTGGGCTGCGAAGCGGCCCCAAAATCCTATACCCGTATTTCTCAGATACATCGCATTAATCTTATTGCGTGTGCTGCGCACCCGAACGGGGGCAAGCCCCCTCGCCACAGGGTGTGATCAATTGGCACAACTTTGCAGTCGCCTCGATCATCTGCCCACTCGGTCGCTCCAGGCCTTTGTCCGTCACCAGGCGCAATTGCCCCTGTGCTACCGCCGCCACCTGCGGCCAGGCTTTCCACGCGTCAAGCTGCGCCTGATCGCTGGCCAGAATCACCTCGGGATTACGCTGCAACACGGCTTCCACGCTGATCTGCGGTGCCGGCAGCTTCAGGTCGGCGAACACGTTTTGGGCTCCGCAGACCTCCAGCGCGTCGCTGATGATCTGCTCGCCACCAACCGTATACAGCGGCCGATCCCAGACCTGATAGAACACCTGTAGCGGCTTGTCCCGTCGATAGCGTTGGCGCAGTTCGCCCAGTCGTCGGCGCAAGTCGCTGGCCAATGAAACGCCGCGTTCGGGCCGATCGAGCCGAGCGGCAATGGCCTCGATTTGCGCGGTGAGTTGCTCCAGGCTGTGGGGTTCGGCGACGTAGGTGGGAATGTTCAGGTGCTTGAGCTGGTCGCGCTGGGCCGGGCCGATACTACCGGGCCATAGCAGCAACAGATCGGGCTTCAGGCTGAGCAGCCGCTCCATGTCCAACTGGCCATAGCGGCCAACGGAGGGCAGGTTCTTGAGTTCAGCCGGTCGCTCACCGGCGTCCAGCACACCGACCAGGAGGTCGGCAGAACCCAGTTCAACAACGATTTCAGAGAGTGACGGTGCAAGGCTGACGACCCGCTCGACCGCGATGGTCGATCGGCTGGCGGCCAGCAGCAAAACCGCCAGCCAGAGCGCGCGCATCAACCGAGCTGACGCGGAATACGGTAGAGGTAGAACAGCACGGCGGTCGACAGCGCCAACAGCATCAGCGGCACCGCTTCGAGTCCGACGAACACCGCCAGGGCACCGATCCACGCTGGCAGGCCGGCGGCAAGGAACGCTGTACGGCGTTTCGCCGCCAGGTTGATCCACGCGCCAGGTTCTTCAGGGGTATCGAGGGCTTTCTGGGTGGCGATCAGCGCGTGCTTGTAGGCGCCGAAAAACTTCAGGCTGACAAACATCGAGGCGACACCGGCGATGAACAACGGCATCGCCAGCATTGGCAGAATGGCTTCGCTCTGGCCGAACACCGCGTTGATCACAAACAGCGGCAACAGGGCCAGAGCCAGGTATTGCCACCAGTTGACGGACAGTCGCCGCCGAACCTGACCGCGGGTCACGCCCGGTCTACCTCGCCCTGATGTTCATTGCCCATCATGTGGTCGAGCTTGCTGGCCTTGGTCGCCAGGTAGAGTCGATTATGCGGGTTGTGGCCCGTGTGCAACGGCACGCGCTCGGCGACCGCGATCCCCATGTCGGTCAAGGCCTTGACCTTGCGCGGGTTGTTGGTCATCAGGCGCAATGACTTCACGCCCAGGTGCTCCAGCATCGGCAAGCACATGGCGTAGTCACGCTGGTCAGCGGCAAAGCCCAGACGCTCGTTGGCTTCGACGGTATCGGCGCCACCGTCCTGCAGCTCATAGGCGCGGATCTTGTTCAGCAGGCCAATGCCACGACCTTCCTGGCGCAAGTACAGCAACACGCCACGACCTTCGCGGGCGATGGCCTGCAAAGCGGCCTCCAGTTGCGACCCGCAGTCGCAACGCTGGCTGAACAGCGCATCGCCAGTCAGGCATTCGGAGTGCAACCGGCCGAGTACAGGGGCACCGTCGTCGAACTCACCCAGGCTCAGCACAACGTGCTCGCGGCCAGTGCCTTCATCGAGAAAGCCGTGCATGGTGAATTGCGCAAAAGGCGTTGGCAGCTTGGAAGCGGCGACAAAAACGACAGGCACCGGTGTGCTCCTGATCTAAAAGTTCTGAAGATTCGCAGAGCCGGCATTGTAACAGCAGGTTCCGAGCGACGCTTAGGCTGAATTATCGGCGATAACCATCAAAAAGTTTGATATGCGCCCCACAGGGCTCTGTGTCAGCCCTTCAGTTCGAATCAAACGGATAAGGCTGTTTCCAGCGCTCGAAGATCGGTTTGAGCTCACCGCTTTTTACCAACGTCTCCATACGGTGATCGAACAGGGTCATCAGGCTACGCGCCTTTGGGGTCTTGGCAAAGCAAAGGTACAACGGCAACTCGGCGATATGGGTATTGCGCAACCGGGAGGGATCTTTGGCCACGCT
This sequence comes from Pseudomonas sp. QLc11A, assembly GCF_052112305.1. NCBI lineage: Bacteria > Pseudomonadati > Pseudomonadota > Gammaproteobacteria > Pseudomonadales > Pseudomonadaceae > Pseudomonas > Pseudomonas sp. QLc11A. Next base: position 71,744 of record NZ_JAVAJJ010000025.1, on the reverse strand, counting down.
CGGCCAGGCCCAGCGAACGCAGGTAGGGCTCGGTGCGGATGTGCACTTTGACACCTGCCGGCTCGAACACTTGTCGCAGCACGTCCCAGCCCAGGCCATGACCGTCGGCGGCGGTGTAGTCTTCCCAGTCGTCGCTGGCCAGATGAATCACCGACAGCGGCGTAGCAGCTCCTCCTCCCGCTGGGGCGAAAGAGCAAAACATCGCGAAGCACTATCAATCCGCGTAGAACCATCCCTGCTCCCCCGATTAACGCCTGGCACCCCTTGATCAGGCGAAAAACCACACCAGTCCCTGCATCGCCAACCATGCGAACACCCCGGCCAGGACATCATCGAGCATGATGCCAACGCCGCCATGCACGTGCCGGTCGATCCAGCGAATCGGCCATGGCTTGAGGATATCGAAGAAGCGGAACATCAAGAAGCCTGCCAGCAACCACTGCCAACCTTCCGGCACCAGCCACAGGGTGATCCACATCCCGACCATTTCGTCCCAGACGATGCCTTCATGGTCGTGTACCCGCAAATCGTCGGCCACTTTGCCGCACAGCCAGAAGCCGAACAGCATGGTGATGCCAAGCATCAGCCAGTAACCCCAGTCGGGCAACATCTGCCACAACGGAATAAAAGGGAGCGCAACTAACGATCCCCAAGTGCCGGGCGCCTTTGGCAAGGTGCCCGAGCCGAAGCCGAACGCCAGGAAATGCCATGGATTACGCCAGACCGACGGCGGTACGAATTCCGCCGGGACCTGCTTGGGATGATCTGTCACGGTGACTCCCGAAAATGTTGATAACCCCGGGTTTGCGGGGTGATGTCCTGGCCATCGGCGTCCAGCAGCGTCACGCCTTGCCCCGTCACCACCCGCCCAATCACATGGATCGGCCAGCCGTCGGCCAGCAATAGCGGCAACTCGACGGACGGTAGGGTGAACGCCAGCACGTAATCGTCGCCACCGCTCAGGGCCGCCACCTGGGCGTCCGATCGGCCGAGAAAGTCGACCAGGCTCTGCGACAGCGGTAAACGCTCCCGCTCGACTTCGATACCGACCTTCGAGGCCAGAGCGATATGCCCGCAATCAGCGAGCAGGCCGTCGGAGATGTCCATCGCCGAAGTGGCCTTGCCCCGCAGCGCCTGCCCCAGGCCAAGCTGCGGTTGCGGCGACCAGTAGTGGGCCAGCAACGGCTCGGCAACGCTCGTCTCGGCCGTGCGTTGGCCGAGCACCAATGGCAAGGCACCGGCGGCATTGCCCAGATCGCCGCCGACACACAGCAGATCGCCCGGCTGCGCACCGCTGCGGGTCAGCGCCTGGCCACTCGGCACGCGACCGAATACGGTCATGGTCAGGCTGAGCGGCCCACGGGTGGTGTCACCGCCCACCAGTGCCACGCCGCAGCTTTGCGCCATGGTGTTCAACCCACGGGCATAGGCTTGCAGCCAATCGGCGGTCACCGTCGGCAAGGTCAGGGCAAGGGTAAAGGCGATTGGTGTGGCGCCCATGGCGGCCAGGTCGCTGACGGCCACGGCCAGCGAGCGCTGACCGAGCAGAAAGGGATCGCAGGGATCGGCGAAATGCACGCCGGCCACCAGCGTATCGGTAGAAATCGCCAACTGCTCCCCAGGAGGAACAGCCAGCAAGGCGCAGTCATCGCCGATCCCGAGGGCAACGCCTTCGCCGCCCTGCGCACAAGGCGCGGCGGCGAAGAAATTGCGGATCAGCTCAAACTCGCCCATGGCTTCGTGTCGACATTCCAAGCGCCAATCAGCGCTTGAACGCCTTCACTTCAGCTTCACGCAGACGCGGGGCCAGCTTGTCGAGCACACCGTTGACGAACTTGTGGCCGTCGGTGGAACCGAAGACCTTGGCCAGTTCGATACCTTCGTTGATCACAACGCGGTACGGCACGTCGACGCGCTTGAGCAGTTCCCAGGTGGACAGGCGCAGAACCGCCAGTTCAACCGGGTCCAGCTCTTCGATGGTCAGATCGAGGCAAGGCTTGAGTGCGGTGTCGATTTCGGTCTTGAACTGCGGAACCCCGTGCAGGATTTCGCGGAAGTACGCGCCGTCGACATCGCTGAAATCGTTATCGACCCGGAACTGCGCTTCGATCTCGTTCAGCGACTGCTTGGCCATGTGCCATTGGTACAGCGCCTGAGTCGCGAGCTGACGGGCTTCGCGGCGCTTGGCGCTTTTCGATGGCTTGCCGGCATCCGCAGGCTTTGGATCGCGCGGGTTGAAACGATCGCTATCGTCGCTAATCACTTGGCCTCCAACTGCGCCAGCAGGCTGACCATTTCCAGAGCGGACAGGGCAGCTTCAGCACCTTTGTTGCCGGCCTTGGTGCCGGAACGCTCGATGGCTTGCTCGATGGAGTCAACGGTCAGCACGCCGAATGCAACCGGTACGCCGAACTCCATGGACACCTGGGCCAGGCCCTTGGTGCATTCGCCAGCCACGTATTCGAAATGCGGAGTGCCGCCACGAATGACTGCGCCCAGGGCGATGATTGCCGCGAACTCGCCCTTTTGAGCGACTTTCTGTGCAACCAGCGGAATTTCGAAGGCGCCAGGTGCGCGGATGATGGTGATGTCGCTTTCGCTCACGCCGTGGCGAACCAGGGCATCAACGGCACCGCTGACCAGGCTTTCAACGACGAAGCTGTTGAAACGGCCCACTACCAGAGCGTAGCGGCCTTTAGGGGCGATGAAGGTACCTTCGATGGTCTTCAGGGTCATTCGTTAGATCTCTTAAAGAGCCGGGACGCGTCTCGTACGCGTCCCTCAGTGATATTTGAACCGCGAATTCAAGGCCGGGAACAACCGGTCATTATTCGGAGGGCACGTATTCTACAACTTCCAGATCGAAACCGGATATCGCATTAAATTTCATTGGTGCCGACATCAGGCGCATTTTGCGTACGCCCAGGTCACGCAGGATCTGCGAACCGGCACCGACAGTGCTGTAGGTGGTCGGTTTTTTCACCGCGGCGTGATCGGCGGTTTCGCGGATATGCGCCAGCAACACGTCGCCATCGAGCGGGTGACCGAGCAACAGCACCACGCCGCTTCCAGCCTCGGCAACCGCTGACATGGCGGCGCGCAGGCTCCAGCGGCCCGGCTGCTTGACCATCAGCAGGTCGCGCAGCGGGTCCATGTTGTGCACCCGAACCAGGGTCGGTTCTTCGGCACACACGTTGCCCAGGGTCAGTGCCATGTGCACGTCGCCTTCCACCGAATCACGATAGGTCACCAGGTTGAATTGGCCCAGTTCGCTGTCCAGCGGCTGCTCGGCAATCCGCTGAACGGTACGTTCGTGGATCATCCGGTAGTGAATCAGGTCGGCGATGGTGCCGATCTTGATGTCGTGTTCGGCAGCAAAAGCTTCCAGCTCGGCACGACGGGACATGGTGCCGTCGTCGTTCATCACTTCGCAGATCACGCCGCTCGGCTCGAAACCGGCCATGCGCGCCAGGTCGCAGGCCGCTTCGGTGTGGCCGGCACGGGCCAGGGTGCCGCCGGCCTGGGCCATCAGCGGGAAGATGTGGCCCGGGCTGACGATGTCTTCAGCCTTGGCATCACGGGCAGCAGCCGCTTGCACGGTACGCGCGCGGTCGGCGGCGGAGATGCCGGTGGTCACGCCGGTAGCGGCTTCAATGGAGACGGTGAACTTGGTGCCGAAACCGGAACCGTTGCGCGGTGCCATCAACGGCAGCTTGAGCAGTTCGCAGCGCTCGCGGCTCATCGGCATGCAGATCAGGCCACGGGCGTGCTTGGCCATGAAGTTGATGTGCTCGGGCTTGCAGCACTCGGCGGCCATGATCAGGTCGCCTTCGTTCTCGCGGTCTTCGTCATCCATGAGGATGACCATCTTGCCTTGGCGGATGTCTTCAACCAGTTCTTCGATGCTATTGAGCGCCACAAGGCACCCCCTTGAGTCAGGATTTGAGGTAGCCGTTGGCGGCCAGAAAGCTTTCGGTAATGGTGCTGCCGGCAGTCGGCTCTGCGGCCTTGTCGCCCAAAAGCAGACGCTCCAGGTAACGGGCCAGCAAGTCCACTTCCAGGTTCACCCGGCGACCAGGCTGATACGACGCCATGATGGTTTCGCTCAGGGTGTGCGGAATGATGGTCAGCAGGAACTCGGCGCCATCGACCGCGTTCACGGTCAGGCTGGTGCCATCGACGGTGATCGAGCCTTTATGGGCGATGTACTTGGCCAGGTCCTTGGGTGCGCGAATGCGGAATTCCACGGCGCGCGCGTTTTCGGTACGGGCAACCACTTCACCCACGCCATCGACGTGACCGCTCACCAGATGCCCGCCAAGGCGAGTGGTCGGGGTCAGGGCTTTTTCCAGGTTGACCGGGCTGCCGCTTTTCAGGTCGTTCATGGCGGTGCAATCGAGGGTTTCGCGACTGACGTCCGCCGCAAAACCATTGCCCGGTAATTCAACGGCAGTCAGGCACACGCCGTTGACCGCGATGCTGTCGCCCAGCTTGACGTCGCTCAGGTCGAGCTTGCCGGTTTCGACGTGTACCCGCACATCACCGCCCTTTGGGGTCAATGCACGAATACTGCCGATGGATTCGATGATGCCGGTAAACATGAGGTTCTCCTCGAGAACAAAGCCAGCGCTATAGCGATGGCCGGAAATTATACGCTCGCTGCTGGCACTGGGATGGCGATGACTCGCCAGTCATCGCCAACTGCACGAATTTCGGTGATTTTGAGTGCCGGCGCATCCTTCATTTGCGCGAGCGGCCAGTCCAGCAGCGGTCGCGCCGAAGAACCCATGAACTTGCCGGCGATGAATATCTGGAATTCGTCCACCAACCCAAGCTGAGCGAAAGCACCCGCCAGCCGTGGACCGGCCTCGACCAGCACCTCGTTGACACCACGGTTGGCGAGTTCGACCAGCAGCTGACGCAGGTCGACCTGGCCATCGTAGCCGGGCACGATCAGGCATTCCGGGCCGTTGGCGTACTGCTCTTCCACCGCCACGCAGGTGGCAACCAGCGCCGGGCCGGCCTTGAAGAACGGCGCATCCAGCGGTACGCGCAGGCGGCCATCGACCAGCACACGCAGCGGCGGCCGGCTCATGGCCAGTGCGGTTTGTTCGGCGTCCAGTCCGAGCTCATCGGCACGCACGGTCAACCGCGCGTTGTCCGCCAGCACCGTGTCGGCGCCGGTCAGCACCACGCTGGCCTGGGCGCGCAGGCGTTGCACCGCCGAGCGTGCTGCCGGACCGGTAATCCACTGGCTTTCGCCGTTTTCCATCGCCGTGCGACCGTCGAGGCTCATGGCCAGCTTGACCCGCACGAACGGCAAGCCGTGCTCCATGCGTTTGAGGAAGCCTTGGTTGAGCTTTCGCGCTTCGCCCTCCAGCACACCACTTTCGGTGGCGATACCGGCCTGGGCCAGGCGTTGCAAACCGCGACCGGCGACTTCCGGGTTCGGATCCTGCATCGCCGCGACCACGCGGGCCACACCGGCATTCACCAGCGCATCGGCACAGGGCGGCGTGCGGCCGTGGTGGCTGCACGGTTCAAGCGTCACATAAGCGGTAGCGCCACGCGCCTGCTCACCGGCCGCGCGCAAGGCGTGGACCTCGGCGTGAGGCTCGCCGGCGCGCTCGTGCCAGCCTTCGCCGACAATCTGCCCACCCTGCACGATCACGCAACCTACACGTGGGTTGGGGTGCGTTGTGTAATGCCCCTTGCGCGCCAGTTCCAGGGCACGGGCCATGAAATGGGCGTCGAGGATGGCAAGTTCTGCGGGCGTGGTCATTCTTTCACCGGTTCACGGGCCAGGCGATCGATCTCTTCGCGGAACTCATTGAGGTCCTGGAAGCGGCGATACACCGAAGCAAAGCGGATGTAGGCGACTTCGTCGAGCTTCTGCAGCTCGGCCATCACCAGCTCGCCGACCACGAGGGATTTGACCTCGCGCTCGCCCGTGGCTCGCAGTTTGTGTTTGATGTGCACCAGTGACGATTCGAGGCGCTCGACGCTCACCGGGCGCTTCTCCAGCGCACGCTGCATGCCGGCGCGGAGTTTTTCTTCGTCGAACGGCTGGCGGCTGCCGTCGGTTTTGATCAGGCGCGGCAACACCAGTTCAGCCGTCTCGAACGTCGTGAAACGCTCGCCGCAGGCCAGGCATTCACGCCGGCGGCGCACCTGTTCGCCCTCGGCGACCAGACGCGAGTCGATGACCTTGGTGTCGTTGGCACCGCAGAAGGGACAGTGCATGGTGGCAGGCAACAAAAAAAGGGAGGGCCATGGTAGCGCATCCCGGTGGCAAGACAAGCCATAGGGTTTGCGGTATACAGACGGGATGATCACTTGATCCATGGAATTCAGCTTTATGGAGCCACCAATGTCGTTACGTCCGCTCATTTTGCTCAGTGTTTTCAGCCTGCTGGTGGCTTGCAGCAGCGATGCCCCCAAACCCCAGCCGCCAACACCTGGCCCGGCGCCGCAGCAAGCGCAGAAGAAAGCCCGGGAGGCCGCCGCCCTCGGCCCCTTGCCTGCCTATCAGCGTGAGCTGAGCGGCACCCTGCAAGGCGTGCCGGCAGGCGCCGAAGTCGAGCTGGCATTGCTGGTAATCGACGAAAAAGACCGCCCGCAACAATTGCTAGCCAGTTCCAGCCTGATCGGCAACAACCAGGTATTGCCGTTTCACCTGCGCTTCAATCCGGAGTCCTTCCCGACCGGCGCCCGTGTGGAACTGCGAGGCCGCGCCAGCCAGTCCGGCCAGTTGATCCTGCACTTGCCATCGCAACTGATTACCCAGCCGACCACCCAGGCCCTGGGCCAATTGCAATTCGTCAAAGCCCCATGAGTGCACCGCTCGACCTGCAACAGGCCCTGGCTGAATTGCTCGGTGATGCACAACTGGTGGCCTGCCCGTTGCCGGAAACCGATTTGAAGCTGTGGCTGATCGACGGCGACAACATGGACCGCGCCTTCAGCCCCGAGGAAACCCGGCGCATCCTGCATGAACCACCGTACTGGAGTTTCTGCTGGGCCAGCGGCCTGGCCGTGGCCCGCTATCTGGCCGCCAACCCGCACTGGGTCGAAGGCAAGCGGGTCCTGGATTTCGGCGCGGGTTCCGGGGTGGCGGGGATCGCCGCCGCCAGGGCCGGCGCACTGGAAGTACTGGCCTGCGACCTCGACCCACTGGCGATTGTCGCGTGTCAGGCGAATGCCGAGCTCAACGACGTGCAGCTCAACTACTCGACGGATTTTTTCGCCGAGGCTGATCGCTTCGATCTGATCCTGGTGGCGGACGTGCTGTACGACCGGGCGAACCTGCCGCTGCTCGACCAGTTCCTCAGTCGCGGCCGAGAGGCGCTGGTGGCGGATTCCCGGGTACGGGATTTTCGCCATCCGTTGTACCGGCGCATCGAAATGCTCGAGGCCATGACCCTGCCGGATCTGGCCGAACCCCACGAGTTTAGGCATGTGAGCCTCTACCATGCGCAGCGCTAGTTAAAAGCTTCGCGGGCAAGGCCGCTCCCACAATGGTTGGTGTGAACCACACATCTTGTGGCGACTTCAATCCCTGTGGGAGCGGGCTTGCCCGCGAAGGCGCCCTGTCAGGCAACACACCTCTCACGGCCAACCGCTTCCGGCCGCCCCCCACCAAGCCGTATAGTTGCCCCATTCACGCTTCCAAGAGATTGCCCATGAGTCAGGAAACGCCGTACATCTTCGACGCCACGACTGCCGATTTCGACCAGTCGGTGATCGAGAACTCTTTCCACAAGCCGGTGCTGGTGGATTTCTGGGCCGAATGGTGCGCACCCTGCAAAGTGCTGATGCCGATGTTGCAGAGCATTGCCGAGAGCTACCAGGGTGAGTTGCTGCTGGCCAAGGTCAACTGCGACCTCGAGCAAGACATTGTCGCCCGCTTCGGCATCCGCAGCCTGCCGACCGTGGTGCTCTTCAAGGACGGCCAGCCTGTCGACGGTTTTGCCGGTGCCCAGCCCGAATCCGCCGTGCGCGCCCTGCTCGAACCCCATGTGCAGATGCCGCCACCGGCCGCCGCCGATCCGTTCGAACAGGCCCAGGCGTTGTTCGACGACAGCCGCTTTGCCGATGCCGAAGCATTGCTCAAGGTGATCCTGGGTGAAGACAATACCAACGCCAAGGCGCTGATCCTGTACGCCCGCTGCCTGACCGAGCGCGGTGAACTGGGCGAGGCACAAGCCGTGCTGGATGCGGTCAAGAGCGACGAGCACAAGGCCGCGCTGGCCGGCGCCAAGGCGCAGATCAAGTTTCTCGGTTTGGCCAAGGACCTGCCGGACGCCGCCGACCTGAAGGCACGGCTGGCGAAAGACCCGCTGGACGATGAAGCGGTCTATCAACTGGCGATCCAGCAACTGGCCCGTCAGCAGTACGACGCTGCGCTGGATGCTTTGCTGAAGTTGTTCATCCGCAACCGCAGCTACAGCGAAGGCTTGCCGCACAAGACCTTGCTGCAAGTGTTCGAGTTGCTGGGCAACGATCACCCGCTGGTGAGCACGTACCGTCGTAAATTGTTTGCCGCGCTGTATTGAATTGCCCTTGTAGGAGCGAGCTTGCTCGCGATGGGCGTCAACGATAATGAGGGCTACCGGTATGACCGCGGTGCCCTGAGGCTCTTCGCGAGCAAGCTCGCTCCTACAACCAGCGGTACAACGGTGTATCCCCGCCGCTTTCCACTTTCACATCCGCACAATGGCGTAAACGCACCAACAGGCGCTTGCCCGCCGCCGCACTGCCGGTCAGGCCCTCCAATTGATCGAGCAAATCCGGTCCACTCAACTGTCCGGCCTTACGCAACAAATCCCTGGCGATCTGCCACAGCGCATCATCCTGATTCAGCGGTTTCGCCACAGGGGCGCTGACCGGGGATTTTTCTTCCTGCAACTGCGCCCCTAATCGCGCCCAGTCCGCATCGTCCATCTCCAGGGTCAAATCCACCGGCCAGTCGCCAATGCTTCCGCGAATTCGCAACATAAGTCTGCTCCCGAACTTTTCTTCCCTGCATGCTCCCATGGGACTTGTGCAACGCCAAGCAGGCAGTCAAACTCTGCGCGATTACGTTATAAGATTACATAACATTTTTTTCATTTTATTTTTCGGAGACTCGCCATGCGTCGTCTGCTTCTCACTCTGCCGCTTGCCATCTTGCCGCTGGCTGTCGCCCATGCCGCCGACGAACACGATCATGAGCATGGCAGCCTGGGCGCCCACGAACATGGCGTTGGACGCCTGGACGCGGCGCTGGACGGCAAGACCCTGGCGCTGGAGCTGCAAAGCCCGGCCATGAACCTGGTGGGTTTCGAACACGCCACCACCAGCGATGCCGACAAAGCCAAAGTCGCCGCCGCCCGCGCTCTGCTTGAGCAACCGCTGGCCCTGTTCAACCTGCCGAAAGCCGCCGGCTGCGTGGTGGAAAACCAGGAACTGGAAAGCCCGTTGTTCGCAGACACACCCGATGCCGACGATGACCATGACAAAGACGCCAAGGACGAACATCATCACGACCACAGCGAAATCCACGCTCACTATCAGTTCACCTGCGCCACACCGGACGCATTGAAGACCCTGGACCTGGCGAACATTTTCAACTCGTTCCCGGCCACTCAGAAGATTCAGGTACAACTGATCGGCCCGAGCGGGCAGCAAGGCGTTGATGTGACGGCCAAGGCTGCCGCCCTCAAATTCTGAATCCACCTCGTTCCCCTTTGTAGGAGCGAGCTCGCTCGCGATGGACGTCAACGATAACGCTGGAAACCTGACTCACCTCAGTGCTCTCAGGTTTTTCGCGAGCAAGCTCGCTCCTACAGGGTTCACCATCAACCTGAACCGGTTTCACATGACCCAAGCACTCATCGAACTGTCCGACCTGCGCTTCAGCTGGCCCGGTCACCCGCCACTGCTGGACATCCCGGCGTTTCGCCTGGAGCGAGGTGAAACCCTGTTTCTCAAAGGTCCCAGCGGTAGCGGCAAGACCACCCTGCTCGGTCTGCTCGGCGGCGTGCAAAAACCCGATCGCGGCAGCATTCGCCTGCTCGGCCAGGAACTGACACAACTGTCGGCCGGCGCCCGTGACCACTTCCGCGTCGATCACACCGGCTACATCTTCCAGCAGTTCAACCTGCTGCCGTTTCTGTCGGTGCGTGAAAACGTTGAACTGCCCTGCCACTTCTCGACACTGCGTGCCGAACGGGCGAAACAGCGTCATGGCAGCGTCGACAAAGCGGCCGCGACGCTGCTCGCCCACCTGGGGCTGAAGGATGCGAACATCCTCGGTCGCCGCGCCGATTCGTTGTCCATCGGCCAGCAGCAACGGGTCGCCGCCGCCCGCGCGCTGATCGGTCAACCGGAACTGGTGATCGCCGACGAGCCGACCTCGGCCCTCGATTACGACGCCCGTGAGAACTTCATTCGCCTGCTGTTCGCCGAGTGCCGCGAAGCCGGCTCGAGCCTGTTGTTCGTCAGCCACGACCAGAGCCTGGCGCCGCTGTTCGACCACAACCTGTCGCTGGCCGAACTCAATCGCGCCGCCACCCCGTCCGAGGTCTGAGATGTATCTGTTTCGTCTAGCCATGGCCAGCCTGGCTAACCGCCGCTTCACCGCGATCCTCACGGCGCTCGCCATTGCCTTGTCGGTGTGCCTGCTGCTGGCGGTGGAGCGCGTGCGCACCGAAGCCAAGGCCAGTTTCGCCAGCACCATCAGCGGCACCGACCTGATCGTCGGCGCCCGCTCCGGCTCGGTGAACCTGTTGCTGTACTCGGTATTTCGCATCGGCAACGCCACCAACAACATCCGCTGGGACAGCTTCGAGCACTTCGCCAACAACCCGAAAGTGAAATGGGCGATCCCGATGTCCCTCGGCGATTCCCATCGCGGCTATCGGGTGATGGGCACCACCGAAGCCTACTTCGAGCATTACCAGTACGGCCGCCAGCAACACCTGGAACTGGCCAATGGCCGGGCGTTTGCGAGCGACCCGTTCGAGGTGGTGCTCGGGGCCGAAGTGGCCGAGGCACTGCACTACAAACTCGGTGACAAACTGGTGCTGGCCCACGGCGTGGCGGCGATCAGCCTGGTCAAGCACGACGACAAGCCGTTCACCGTGGTCGGCATTCTCAAACGCACCGGCACGCCGGTGGACCGCACGCTGCACATCAGCCTTGGCGGTATGGAAGCGATTCACATCGACTGGCATAACGGCGTGCCGGCCCGGGGCGAGGGCCGAATCACGGCCGATCAGGCGCGCAACATGGACCTCACGCCGCAAGCGATCACCGCGTTCATGCTCGGTCTGAACAACAAGATTTCGACCTTTGCCCTGCAACGGGAAATCAACGAATTCCGAGGTGAGCCGATGCTGGCGATCCTGCCTGGCGTGGCACTGCAAGAGCTGTGGAGCCTGATGGGCACGGCGGAAAAAGCCTTGTTCGTGGTCTCGCTGTTTGTGGTGCTGACCGGGTTGATCGGCATGCTCACGGCCATTCTCACCAGCCTCAACGAACGCCGCCGGGAAATGGCGATCCTGCGTTCGGTGGGTGCGCGACCGTGGCACATCGCGACGCTGCTGGTGCTCGAAGCCTTTGCCCTGGCGCTGTCGGGCGTGATCGCCGGTGTGGCGTTACTGTATGTGTGCATCGCGGCGGCCCAGGGATATGTTCAGGCCAACTATGGTCTGTATCTGCCGCTGTCCTGGCCGAGCGAGTATGAATGGACGCTGCTCGGTGGCATCCTGATCGCCGCGTTGCTGATGGGCAGTGTGCCGGCCTGGCGCGCCTATCGCCAATCCCTGGCCGATGGCCTGTCGATCCGTTTATGAGGACGCTGAAAATGCCCCGCGCTGTACTTGCGCTGTTGATGCTGGTCGCCCTGCCCCTGTGGGCGGCCCAGCCGCGAGATTTGACCTGGTCGGAGATGATTCCGCCGGATGCGCCGAAAGAAGTGCCGAACATGACGCCACTGCATGACCTGTCGCAGATGAGCAATGCGCTGTCGGCCGAATCGGCGCCTGCCGCCAGGCAAGACTCGCCCAACGCACCGGTGGTCAAGACCCTTGATGGCCAGAGCATTCGACTGCCGGGTTACATCGTGCCGCTGGAAGTGAGCGAGGAAGGACGCACCACGGAGTTTCTGCTGGTGCCGTATTTCGGCGCCTGCATTCACGTACCGCCACCGCCGTCGAACCAGATCGTGCACGTCAAAAGCGAAGTCGGCGTGAAGCTCGACGAGTTGTTTCAGCCGTACTGGATCGAGGGCGCATTGCAGGTCAAGGCGTCCACCAGCGAACTGGCGGATGCCGGGTATCAGATGGAGGCGGACAAGATTTACCTGTATGAATTGCCGGAGTGAGTCCGGAGTTTCCTTGTCGCCAACACAATCGCCATCGCGGGCAAGCCCGCTCCCACAGGTTCGATGCTGAAACAAAAATCTTCAGCATTGCGCAACTCCTTGTGGGAGCGAGCTTGCTCGCGATGAGGCCATCAGCAACACCACAAAAATCACGCCCTTCCCACTTTCATTGAGCTGCATCAAAAGACCGAATCGTTAGGCGCCTTACCATTGGACATCGAACATTTTTAACGTCCTCTGGAGCCCCCATGAACAAGTCCTTGCTCAGCGCTTCGCTGGTTGCCCTCGCGCTTGCAGCCCCGCTCGCCAATGCTTTCGAAGCCGGCGACATTATCCTCCGTGCCGGCGCCATCACCGTCGACCCGGAAGCCGACAGCTCCAGCGTCAAGGTTGATCAAGGCCCGCTGGCGGGTGCCGACCTGGGTGGCAAAGCGACCCTGAGCAGCGACACGCAACTGGGCTTGAACTTCGCCTACATGCTCACCAACCACCTGGGTATCGAGCTGCTGGCGGCAACCCCCTTCGAACATGATGTGAAAATCAAGGGTACCGCGCTGGCCCCTGCCAACGGCAAGCTCGGTAGCATCAAACAGCTGCCGCCAACCTTGAGCCTGGTGTATTACCCGCTGGATCCCAAGTCGGCGTTCCAACCGTACATCGGCGGTGGCATCAACTACACCTATATCTACGACGAACATGTCGGCAGCCGAGCCCAGTCCGCCGGTTTCAGCAATTTCAAGGCGGATAACTCATGGGGTCTGGCCTGGCAGGTCGGTGCTGACTACATGCTGACCGACAACGTGATGATTAACGCCCAGGTGCGCTACATCGACATCGATACCACCGCCACTGTGGAAAACAACGCCATTGCACCGGGCACCCGGGCCAAGGTCGATGTGGATGTGGACCCGTTCGTCTACATGGTCGGTCTGGGCTACAAGTTCTAAGTAACGTTCACGTGGTGGTGGATGAGGCCGTGGCGAGCAAACTCAATACTGATGACGACCGTGACGGAGTCGATCTGGAGCAAGCTCCCTCGCCATAGAAGTTGCACACGCTGTAAGTAAATTCCGGCCGTGAAAAAGGCGCCTGTAAAAGGCGCCTTTTTCATGTCTGCGAGGAAAGCGATCTATCGCCCCAGCAACCGCGCCAGCCCCACACGCATCGGTGTCTGCTCCTTGGTAGTGAAGCGCTCCAGCAGACGCTGGTTGTTCGCCCGGGAATGACGGATGTCACCGGAGCGCGCCGGGCCGTAGCTTACCGGCGGCAGCTGGCCGACCACGGCTTCAAGCGCTTCGAGCATTTGCTTGAGGGTCGTCGCCTGGTTCCAGCCAACGTTGACCGCACCGACCTCGGCCCGGGGCTTCTCGATGGCCTGCACCAGCAAGTCGACCAGGTCTTCGACGTAGACAAAATCCCGGGTCTGCTCACCATCGCCGAACACGGTGATCGGCAAGCCCTTCAGTGCGCGCTCGCTGAAAATGCTGATCACCCCGGAGTACGGCGAGGACGGATCCTGGCGCGGGCCGAAGATGTTGAAGAAGCGGAAAATCACCGGCTCCAGTGCATGCTGGCGACGGTAGAAATCGAAGTACTGCTCGCTGGCCAGTTTGTCCACCGCATACGGCGTCAGCGGCGCCTTTGGCGTGTCTTCGTCGATCGACTCACCCTCGCCATTGTTGCCATACACCGCCGCGCTGGAGGCGAACAGCACGCGCTTGACCCCGGCCTGGCGCATGGCTTCGCAGACGTTCAGCGTGCCGATGAAGTTGCTCTGGTGCGTGCGCACCGGATCGTCCACCGAGGCCTGCACCGACGCCACGGCGGCCAGGTGCGCCACGGCGCTGCAACCAGCCATCGCCTGGGCGACCACAGCCGCATCGGCCACGTCGCCGACGATCAGTTCGACCTTGGGATTATCCAGTGGCAGATTGCTGCGCTTGCCGGTGGACAGGTCATCGAGAATCCGCACCGCATAGCCCTTGGCGAGCAGGGCGTCAGTCAGGTGCGAACCAATGAAACCGGCACCACCGGTGATCAAAACGGGGCCGTCAGCCATGGCGATAGAACCTGTCCAGTAGACCGGGAAGCGCCGCACGCCAGGCGCGTGGTTTGATCCCGAAGGTGTGCAGAATTTTTTTGCAGGCCAATACCGCGTGTTGCGGCTCTTCCGCAGCATCCGGACGCGCGGCGTGGGCCTGGGCGGTCGGCGCTTCGATGGCCAGCGGATGCAGGCTGCGGGCTTCGGCCAGAATCGCCTGCCCCAGCGCCAGCGGTGTGGTCGCCTCATGCCCGGCGTAGTGGTAGGTGCCCCAAAGTGGCGCTGCGCAATCGAGTTGCTTGAGCACTGAAATGATCACGCGGGCGGCATCGTCGACCGGCGTCGGATTGCCGCGCCGGTCGTCGGCCATCAGCAGTTCCTCGGGTTGTTCGGCACGGGCGAGGAAGCGGCCAAGGGCGCCATCCGGGCTGTCGTCCAGCAGCCAGCCGAAACGCAGCAGCACGTGTTGCGGGCAGGTGGCGCGAACGCTTTGCTCGATCCGCCACAACGCCTGCCCCCGCAAGCCCAAGGGCACCGGTTCGTCTTTTTCGCTGTAGGCCGTTGCGCGGGAACCGTCGAACACGCGGTAGCTGGAAGGTTGCAGCAGAACGATGTTGTGGTGCTGGCACAGTTCCGCCAGACGCTCGATCGCGCGCTCCTGGCCGGCCAGACGCTGTTCGCTGACCGCTTCGGCCTGAAACCAGTCGAAGTAGTAGGCAAGGTTGATCAATGCATCGGGACGGGTGTCGTCGAGCAGTTGTGTCAGGCTCGCGGCATCCCAGCCGTCTTGCGGCGGGCGGGGGGCGAGGAAACCGATGTCTTCCTCCGCACCGAGGCGAATCAGCGCCTGCCCAAGGGCATTTCCGCCGCCCAGTAACATAAGGCGCATTCGCATAGAGTCAGCAGGCCCAGTCTGATTGGAACGATGGCTATATCGACATCGCCCCAAGGCGATGTCGTTGGTAATTGCCGGAATCGTTGCATTTTGCGGGTTTAGTGCGCAACCGTCATCCGTAAAGTGTAGATGTCCGGGATTTGCGGCGCTGCCACTGGCCTCATCGCGAGCAAGCTCGCTCCCACAATGGTTTTGTGAACACCGCCCCCCCTGTGGGAGCGAGCTTGCTCGCGATGGGGCCCTGTCAGTCAACAGAGATCCCCGAGCGGTACTTGCATCTTGCGCCCCCCACCCGCATAACTTGCTGCATGAACCTGCCCATCCCCGCAGACAGTGCCCTGAGCGGCTTCCACCCCGCCGTCAGTGCCTGGTTCAGCCACACGTTCGCAGCGGTCACCGCCGCCCAGGCCCGGGCGTGGCCATTGATCCGCCAGCGCCGCTCGACCCTGGTCGCCGCGCCCACCGGCTCCGGCAAGACCCTCACCGCGTTTCTCGCGGTCATCGACGACCTGGTGCACCGCGGTCTGGAAAGCCCCGAAGGCTTGCCCGACGCAACGCTGGTGGTCTACGTCTCGCCGCTCAAGGCGCTGTCCAACGACATCCGGATCAACCTGCAAACCCCGTTGGCCGGCATTACTGAGCAATTGCGTGTGATGGGGCTGCCCGAACTGCAGATCAGCACCGCCGTGCGCACCGGCGATACACCGCAAAAAGACCGCTCGGCGATGCGCAAGACGGCGCCGCACATTCTGGTGACCACACCGGAATCCCTGTACGTGCTGCTCGGTTCCGACTCCGGTCGGCAGATGCTCGGCACCACTCAAACGGTGATCATCGACGAAATCCATGCCATGGCCGCCAGCAAACGTGGCAGCCATCTGGCCCTGAGCCTTGAACGCCTGCAGGCACTCTGCCCCGAGCCGCTGCTGCGCATCGGTCTGTCGGCCACGCAAAAACCCATCGAAGCCGTGTCGCGCTTCCTGGTCGGTCGCGACCGCCCGTGCGAGATCATCGACATTGGCCACGCCCGCCCCCGCGACCTGGACATCGAAGTGCCGCCCGTGCCGCTGTCGGCCGTGATGGCCAACGATGTCTGGGAGTTGGTCTACGACCGCCTCGCCGCCCTCGCGCGGGAACACCGGACCACGCTGATTTTCGTCAACACCCGGCGTTTGGCCGAACGCCTTAGCCGTCACCTGAGCGAACGCCTGGGCAAGGACGCGGTAGCGGCCCACCACGGCAGCCTGGCCAAGGAATTTCGTCTGGACGCCGAGCAGCGGCTCAAGCGCGGCGAACTGCAGGTGCTGATCGCCACGGCGTCGCTGGAACTGGGGATCGACATCGGCGACGTCGACCTGGTGTGCCAGATCGCCTCACCGCGTTCGATTGCCGGGTTTCTGCAACGGGTCGGTCGCTCCGGGCACCAGGTCGGCGGCACGCCCAAGGGCCGCTTGTTCGCCACCACCCGCGACGACCTGATCGAATGCGCCGCGCTGCTCGACTGCGTGCGCCGGGGCGAACTCGATACCTTGTTGATACCGCAGGCGCCGCTGGATGTGCTGGCGCAGCAGATCATCGCAGAAGTCAGTTGCCAGGAATGGCCCGAGCAAGCGCTGCTGGAGATGCTGCGCCGCGCCTCGCCCTACGCCGGACTCGACGAAAAACACTACCAGGCGCTGCTGCACATGCTCGCCGAGGGCTACAACGGGCGTCAGGGCCTGCGCAGCGCCTACCTGCACCGCGACGCCGTGAGTCGCACCCTGCGCGGTCGCCGTGGCGCGAAACTGACCGCAGTGACCAGTGGCGGGACCATTCCGGATAACGCCGACTACGCCGTGCTGCTGGAGCCTCAAGGGCTGAACATCGGCACCATCAATGAAGACTTCGCGGTGGAAAGCATTGCCGGGGATGTATTCCAGTTGGGCAATACCTCCTATCGAATCCTGCGTGTGGAAACCGGCAAGGTTCGGGTCGAGGATGCCCAGGGCCAGCCGCCGACCATCCCGTTCTGGCTCGGTGAAGCGCCGGGGCGCAGTGCCGAATTGTCCTCGGCGGTGGCGCGCTTGCAGGCAAAACTCGACGACCTGCTGGGTACCGAGCCTGGCAACTTGCAGCCAGCGCTCGACTGGCTGACCGGGACCCTGGGTCTGAACCTCGCCAGCGCCGAACAACTGGTGGACTACCTGGCCCGCGCACGGCAGACGCTCGGTGCCCTGCCATCGCAAGACACGCTGCTGATGGAGCGTTTTTTCGACGAGTCCGGCGGCACCCAGCTGGTCATTCATACGCCGTTCGGCAGCCGCATCAACCGCGCCTGGGGCCTGGCCCTGCGCAAGCGTTTCTGTCGCACCTTCAACTTCGAATTGCAGGCCGCCGCCAGCGAAGACGCCATCGTGCTGTCGCTGTCCACCAGCCACAGCTTTGAACTGGAGGATGTCTGGCGCTACCTGCACAGCAACAACGCCGAGCACATCCTGATCCAGGCCGTGCTCGACGCGCCGCTGTTCGGCGTGCGCTGGCGCTGGAATGCCGGCGTGGCCCTTGCCCTTCCACGCTACAGCGGCGGGCGCAAAGTCCCGCCGCAAATCCAGCGGATGAAAAGCGAAGACCTGATCGCCAGCGTGTTTCCCGATCAGATTGCCTGCGTGGAAAACCTCGCCGGCGAACGCGAGATTCCCGAGCATCCGCTGGTGGAACAGACCCTCGACGATTGCCTGCACGAAGCCATGGACACTGAAGGCTGGCTGGCCTTGCTGCGGCGCATGGAACGCGGTGACATCCGCCTGATCAGCCGCGACTTGCCAGCGCCCTCGCCGCTGGCGGCGGAGATCCTCAGCGCCCGCCCCTACACCTTTCTCGACGATGCACCGCTGGAAGAGCGCCGCACCCAAGCGGTACTCAATCGGCGCTGGAGCGATCCGCAATCCACCGACGACCTCGGTGCACTGGACGCCGATGCGATTGCCGCCGTGCGCGACGAAGCCTGGCCGGTGCCTTGCAGTGTCGATGAAATGCACGAGGCCTTGATGAGCCTGGCATGCATCACCGATGCCGAGGCCGGCGCCAATCCGCAATGGCTCGATTGGCTCAAGACCCTGGCCGACAGCGGACGCGCGAGCCGTTTACAGATCAACGCCGGGCAATCGCTGTGGCTGGCGCTGGAGCGCCTGACCTGCCTGCGGGCCATTTATCCACAGGCCGAATTGACGCCACCGCTGCAAGCGCTGCCGGACTTCGATGAAAGCTGGGCACCCGACGAAGCCGTCCTCGAACTGATCCGCGCACGGCTCAGCGCCTTCGGCCCACTTGCCCTCGAGCACATTGCCGAACCACTCGGCTTGCCTGCAGCACAAGTGACCCAGACCCTGGCGCAACTGGAACACGAAGGCTACGTGTTGCGCGGTCGCTTCACCCCGGGCATCGCTGAAGAAGAATGGTGCGAGCGGCATTTGCTGGCGCGGATTCACCGCTATACGGTCAAGCGCCTGCGCCGGGAAATCGAACCGGTGGCGTTGCAGGATTTCATGCGATTCCTGTTCGACTGGCAGCATGTGTCGAGCGCCAGCCAGGGCCAGGGCGCGGCGGTGTTGCCAGCCATCGTCGGGCAATTCGAAGGCTACCCCGCCGCCGCTTCCGCCTGGGACAGCGACATCCTGCCCGCACGGATCAAGGACTACTCGGCGACCTGGCTGGATGAACTGTGCCGCAGCGGCAGACTGGTGTGGACGCGCCTTTCGGCGCACAACAAAAACGCCGGCACCGCGCTGCGCAGCACACCGATTGTGTTGCTGCCGCGCAACCGGGTCGGCCTCTGGAGCGGCTTGACCGAACAGACACCGGTGAGCGAACTGTCGCCGAAAACGCAAAAAGTCCACGCCGCCCTCAGTCAGCATGGCGCGCTGTTTTTCGACGAGCTGATCCATGAGGCGCACCTGCTGCGTTCGGAGCTGGAAATCGCCCTGCAAGAACTGGTGGGCGCGGGGCTGGTGAACGCCGACAGCTTTGCCGGTTTACGCGCCCTGATCACCCCGGCCAGCAAGCGCCAGCCGCGCAACAGTCGGCGTGGACGCGGCGCATTCATCGGCGGCATGGACGATGCCGGGCGCTGGGCCTTGTTGCGATGCGCGCCAACGGCCCCTGTGGTGGAAAACCAGCGTCCCGCACCGACGCCGGGCGATACCCTGGAGCACATCGCCATGACCTTGCTGCGTCGTTACGGCGTGGTGTTCTGGCGCTTGCTGGAACGCGAGGCGGACTGGCTGCCGAGCTGGCGCGAACTGCTGCGCACCTTCCATCGCCTGGAGGCACGCGGCGAGATTCGTGGGGGACGGTTTGTCAGCGGCCTGGCGGGCGAGCAATTCGCCCTGCCCGAGGCGATTCCATTGCTGCGGGAGGTGCGACGTCGGCCCCATGACGGGAGTTTGGTCGCGGTGTGCGGGGTCGATCCGCTGAACCTTGCCGGCACACTATTACCTGGTGCGAAAGTCCCGGCACTGGCGAGCAATCGGCTGGTGTATCGCGATGGTTTGCCGGTTGCTGCCGAGATTGCCGGCAAGCAACAGTTTTGGGGGGAGCTGGATCAGCAGGCGAGTGCCGAGGTGCGCAACAAACTGATCCGGCAGTAATGTCGTCTGGACCGGCCCCATCGCGAGCAAGCTCGCTCCCACAGTAATCTCTGTTGTGCCAAAAATTTGTATTCACAGAAAATCCCCTGTGGGAGCGAGCTTGCTCGCGATGGGGCCAGACCAGCCACTGAAAGCCTCAAATACAAAACCGGCTATTGAGACCGCGGCCGATCCGGCATCAACACCGCAGCATGTTCCGGCTCAGCCTCCGGTGGCGCTTCGACCGAATGCCGCGGCACCAGCGCCTGCTGTGGATAAGTTTGCGCGAAGTTCACCCACGGGCAGTTATCCACAAGCTTTTTCAATCGCTGGTTAAAGGCCCGGCTCACCGCATATTGGCCACCACTCACCGTGCGAAATTGCGCCGTCAGCACCACACCGTTGAGGTCCATCCTGTCGACGCCAAACACATCCAGCGGCCCTTGCAGGTTGTAGCGCAGGAACGGGTCGTTGCTGATGGAATGTCCGGCCTCGCGGATCAGTTCAATGGCCTTGTCGACGTCGGTGTCGTAGGTGAATTGCACCGAGAAAAACGCATAGGCGAATTGCCGCGACTGGTTGGTCACGGCCTTGATCTGCCCGAACGGTACCGAGTGCACGAAGCCCTTGCCGTCGCGCAGGCGCAAGGTGCGGATGGTCAGGCCTTCGACCGTGCCGGCATGCCCGGAATCAAGCACCACCCAATCACCGATGGACAGGGTGTCCTCGATGATGATGAAAAGCCCGGTAATCACATCCTGCACCAGTTGCTGGGAACCGAAACCGATTGCCAGGCCGATGACCCCGGCACCGGCCAGGAATGGCGCGACGTTGATGCCCAGGTTGGCCATGGTGGTGATTGCACAAATCACCACCAGGATGATTTTGATCGCATTGCGCAGCAGCGGCAGGATGGTTTTCACCCGCGTACTCGGCTGGCGTGCCGAGCGCTTGTTGGCCGGCGGTTTCAGGGCCTCCTGAATCGCCGTGTCGAGCACCACCCAGACCATCCAGGTCACCAAGAGGATCAAACCGATGTGGCTCAGGGAATCACTGATCGCCCGGCCCACGGCATTGCTCACCGCGAATTCGAACAGGGACACGCCCCAGATCCGCCCGAGGATATCGATGAACACGATGGCCATGCCGATGCGCAGCAAAGCGTGGGACAAGTTGAGAAAACGCTCCTTGTAGGCGCTGCTGCGGCGCAGGTCCGCTTCGCTGCGCGCCTTGAACAGATGATGCAGCGTGGTGCTGAGAAACACCGTGGCAATCAGCAATACCGTGGTGAACAAGGCGCTACGCAGCACCATCTGGTTGTCCGCGCCAACGCCGATCAGGTTGATGATAGAGACCAGCACCATCAACAGGATCGGCCAATACCAGAGCCCGGAAAATATCCGCAGGGTCTCACGCAATGCTGGCTGACTTTGGCGCTGGGCCAGCGGCAGGATGCGGATCACGTGAGCGACCGGGCGGCGCGTGCGGATCACCAGCAAGCCGAAGGAAATCGATGCCGCCAAGCCAGTGAAAACGGCAATGCTGCTGGTGAGATTGCTGCCCAGTTGATGGGCGATTTGCGGACTGGTCAGGGCATCGCTCAAGGCCACCAGAAAACCGATGCCGAACAATGGCCGGGCACTCTTCTCGCGGAGAATCTGCACCGCCCGGCGCTTGTGGCCAGCATTGAACACCACCACCAGCGACAGCACCAAGGACGCGGAAAATATCCCCGCGCTTGTGGCATAAGCCAGGCACAACGCAAGCGCCCGACCGGCGGATATCGGCAAAAACTGGCTGGCATAAATCGTCAGGGGCAGGCTGGCCACCGCTGGAAGGGTATAGGGCAATACATAACCGAGCAGGGCTTGGCCGCGTTCGCGGCTGAGCAACAGGCGATGTTCGCACAGGCGTTTGGCCAACAATCGCCCCAGCAGCCAAAGAGAGGCAAACACGGCGGCCCACACGCAGGTCAGTATCAGGAGATCGCCGGTGACGCCCCAGGGCGAGCGGGCCGAAGGCTGATTGACCAACTGATCCACCTCGTCGGCCGCGCGGTCGGCACGCAAGCGCCAGGCGTCCACGAGGTTTTCGTTGAGATCGAGTTTGGCCTGGACCTCGTCGATGCTTGAACTGATGGCCCCCAGTAACCCGCCTTGCACCAGCGGTTCGGGGTGCGCCGGCGGCGTCGCAGCGGTCGCGGCGGCCGGCAGCCCCGGTATCGCGGCGGCTTCCAGTTGCTCGCTGCCCACAAACAGCAACGCCCCCAGCAGTATCGCGGTCTTGAGCCTGATCAAAACACCCGCTCCTTTGGCTGTGTCGGTAAGGAACTGATCGAAAAATGCCGGGCAAGTTCGGACATTGCCTCTAGATAGCCGAATGGCGACGCCATTTGTGGCGAGGGGGCTTGCCCCCGTCGGGGTGCGAAGCGCCCCCAAAACCTACAGTTCGGATTCATCTGAAGCACCGCACACTAAGGATTTACGACTGCTGCGCAGCCGAGCGGGGGCAAGCCCCCTCGCCACAAGTATGCACCCGCCTTCGCGATATTTGATCTGCACGCAAATATCAAATGCTCGTCCCTGTATTTTTCCGCACAACCCGAACCCCGACACTGCGCTCCATCGAATCATCTTCCGGAGTTGCAGCCATGCCCATTGCCTTGCTCGCGCTGACCCTCAGCGCCTTTGCCATCGGGACGACAGAGTTCGTCATCGTTGGCCTGTTACCCACTATTGGCGCCGACCTCGGCGTCAGTCTGCCATCCGCCGGTCTGCTGGTCAGCCTGTATGCCCTTGGCGTCGCTGTCGGCGCCCCGGTGCTGACCGCCCTCACCGGCAAGGTGCCGCGCAAGTTGCTGCTGTTGTCGCTGATGGTGCTGTTCACCCTCGGCAACCTGCTGGCATGGCAAGCACCGGGCTACGAGTCGCTGATCCTCGCTCGGATCGTCACTGGCCTGGCCCACGGGGTGTTTTTCTCGATCGGTTCGACCATCGCCACCAATCTAGTGCCGAAGGAAAAAGCCGCCAGCGCGATTGCCATCATGTTCACCGGCCTGACCGTAGCACTGGTCACTGGCGTGCCGCTGGGAACCTTCATCGGCCAGCATTTCGGCTGGCGTGAAACCTTCCTCGCCGTTTCGACACTGGGCGTCATCGCCTTCATCGGCAGCCTGATCTACGTACCGAAAAATATCGCCCACAGCAAGCCCGCGTCGTTCTTGCAGCAATTGCAGGTGCTCAGGCAACCTCGCCTGTTGCTGGTGTATGCGATGACGGCCGTCGGCTACGGCGGCACGTTCACCGCCTTTACCTTCCTCGCGCCAATACTTCAGGACCTCTCCGGCTTCAGCGCAAGCGCCGTCAGCCTGGTGTTGCTGGTCTACGGCATCTCCGTGGCCGTCGGCAATATCTGGGGCGGCAAACTGGCGGACAAACGCGGTCCGATCAGCGCCCTGAAAATCATTTTTGCCCTGCTCGCCGCCGTGTTGTTCGCGCTGACCTTCACGGCCGGCAATCCCTGGCTGGCACTGGCTACCGTTCTGGTCTGGGGTGCCGTGGCATTCGGCAACGTGCCGGGGTTGCAGGTGTATGTGGTGCGCCAGGCCGAACATCACACGCCCCATGCCGTGGACGTGGCATCCGGCCTGAACATCGCCGCGTTCAACCTCGGCATTGCCGGTGGCGCCTGGGGCGGTGGCCTGATCGTCGCCCACATGGGGTTGATCCATACCGCGTGGATCGGTGGTCTGGTGGTGCTGGTGGCGCTGGCATTGACTGCCTGGAGTGGACGTCTTGATCGCCTTGGCCCGGCCTATGCCGAGCCGGCCGACGGTTCTGCCCGCATAATCACGGGCCACTGATAAACCCTGTAGGAGCGAGCTTGCTCGCGATGGAGGAGTGTCAGTCGACATCATAGGCGTCCGACACACCGCCATCGCGAGCAGGCTGGCTCCCACATTGAATCTGTTGTGATGTGATAACTGTGTACCGTCCGTAGCCCCATCGAAACTTTCGCCGCCGCCTCAGAGTCATCCAAAAACAGGGGCCGTCAGGCGGGAGGCGACATGACAGCGAATCACACCGATATTCCCGCACACTCAAATGCAACCGACATGCGGGTACAGGATCCGTCCGTGACTTATCGCTTCAAGGTGCTGACGGTCAACACCCATAAAGGTTTCACCGCGCTCAACCGGCGTTTCATCCTGCCGGAACTGCGTGAAGCGGTGCGCAGCGTGTCTGCCGATGTGGTGTTTTTGCAGGAAGTCCACGGCACCCACGAGCACCACCCCAAGCGCTACACCAACTGGCCGGCGATGCCGCAATACGAATTCCTCGCCGACACCCTGTGGCCGCAGTTCGCCTATGGCCGCAATGCTGTGTACCCGGCGGGTGATCACGGCAACGCGCTGTTGTCGAAATTCCAGATCATCCGCCACGACAATCTCGACGTGTCCATCAGCGGTCACGAGAACCGCGGGATCCTGCATTGTGTGTTGCGCCTGCCAGGCGACGCCCAGGAAGTGCATGCCATTTGCGTGCACTTGGGGCTGCGCGAAAGTCACCGCACGGCGCAATTGAAGCTGCTCGCCCAGCGTCTGGACGCCCTGCCCGCCGATGCCCCGGTGATCGTCGCCGGGGACTTCAACGACTGGCGTCAGCGCGCCGATGCGTTGCTCAAACCCTGCGGTCTGCGCGAAGCCTTCGCCGCGCACCACGGCAAACCGGCGCGCAGTTTCCCCGCGCGCCTGCCGGCATTGCGTCTGGACCGCATCTACCTGCGCAACCTCAAGGCCAGCCATCCGCAAGTGCTGACCACCCGCCCCTGGTCGCACCTTTCCGACCACGTCCCGCTGTCGGTGGAGATCGAGTTATGAGCAGCCAGTCGATGGAAAAAACCACGCTGGATAACATCCCCGCTCCGCCGATCCGTGAGCCGACAGCGGTCGACGTTGAATACGGCTGGCAAGGCAGCAATCGCGTCGAGTTGCTGGAAAACGGTGAAGCGTATTTTCCCCGGGTATTTGACGCCCTTCGCCGGGCGCAAAGTGAAATCCTGCTGGAAACCTTCATTGTGTTCGAGGACAAGGTTGGCAATGAGCTGCAACAGATCCTGATCGAAGCTGCCCAGCGCGGTGTACGCACCACCGTCAGCCTCGACGGCTTTGGCTGCGGCGAATTGAGTACCGGGTTCCTTACCGCCCTGACCGCCGCCGGCGTGCACCTGCAAATGTTCGATCCGGCACCAAAACGCCTGGGCATCCGCACCAACTGGTTCCGGCGCCTGCACCGCAAGATAGTGGTGGTGGACGGCAGCATTGCCTTCATCGGCGGGATCAACTTTTCTGCCGATCACCTTGCCGACTTCGGGCCCGAGGCCAAGCAGGACTATTCCGTGGAGGTGCAAGGCCCGGCGGTGGCCGACATTCATCACTTCACTCTGCTGCAATGCGGTCGCCCGGCGCACGCCAAATACTGGTGGCAACGCCGTCGGCAGCGGCGTTCGGAGCTGGCCCTCAGCGATCACGATGGCCAGGTACGTCTGGTGTACCGCGACAACGGTGAACACCCGACCGACATTGAAGAGGTTTACCGCCAAGTGTTACGCCAGGCCAAGCGCCGGGTGGTGATCGCCAATGCCTACTTCTTTCCCGGCTTGCGCCTGCTGCGCGATATCCGCAACGCGGCCCGCCGGGGTGTGGATGTGCGGCTGATCCTGCAAGGGCAACCGGACATGCTGGTGGCCAAACTCGCCGCACGCATGACCTACGATTACCTGCTCAGGTCCGGGGTGAAGATCTACGAATATTGCGACCGCCCGTTGCATGGCAAGGTTGCATTGGTGGATGAAGACTGGAGCACCGTCGGCTCCAGTAACCTCGACCCGTTGAGCCTGTCGATGAATCTGGAAGCCAACGTGCTGATCCGCGACCGTGGCTTCAATCGAGTTCTGTTCGATCGCCTGGAAGACCTCAGCGACAACCATTGCAAGGCCATGTCTCACGACATCGCGCCGCGCGGGCGTGTCTGGCACATGACCATAGGTTTTCTGGTGTTTCACTTCCTGCGGCATTTCCCGGCTTGGGCCGGTTGGTTGCCGGCGCACAAACCTCGCCTGAAACCCATCCCCCCTCCTACCGGGAGCGCTGACAATGAACCGCGCTGAGCCTCACATGGAAACTGACGCCAAAAGCCCGGGCAAGTCGCACTGGAGCCGCTGGAAACGACCGCTGACGATGCTGTTTTTCCTGATGCTGATCGTGTTGTTCACGATGCTCGCCCAGCGCCTTGAGTGGAACGAAGTGTTCGATAACCTGGCCGATTTCAAGGTGCGCACGCTGATCATTGCGTCGGGGCTGACCCTGGTGAGTTTTCTGGTGTACGCCTGCTTCGACCTGATCGGCCGCACCTACATCCGCCAGAACCTGACGTGGAAGCAGATCCTGCCCGTGGGGATCATCAGCTACGCCTTCAACCTGAACCTGAGCGCCTGGGTCGGCGGCATCGCCATGCGTTACCGGTTGTATTCGCGGCTCGGGGTCAGCAAGAGCAACATCGCGAAGATCCTTGGCCTGAGCCTGGCGACCAACTGGTTCGGCTACATGGTCATTGCCGGCGCCGTGTTCAGCAGCGGGCTGGTGCGCATGCCACCGGGCTGGAAGCTCAGCAGCAGTGCGCTGCAAGGCGTAGGGGTCTTGTTGTTGCTGTTGAGCGCCGGCTACCTGGTGGCGTGCCAGTTTGCCAAACGTCGGGAGTGGGAGATTCGCGGTATCGAAATCGACCTCCCGTCCTTGCGCATGGCGGTGCTGCAACTGACCCTCGGAGCGCTGAACTGGTCGCTGATGGCGGCGGTGATCTTCACCCTGCTGCCGAGCAAACTGGACTATCCACTGGTACTGGGCGTGCTGTTGATCAGCGCCATCGCCGGGGTCATCACTCACATCCCGGCCGGGCTCGGCGTGCTCGAGGCGGTGTTCGTGGCGCTGCTGCAACACGAGGTTTCGCGCGGCAGCCTGGTGGCCGGGCTGCTGGCCTATCGGGCGATTTATTTCATCCTGCCGTTGTTGATTACCCTGGTGATGTACCTGTTGGTGGAGGCCAAGGCCAAGTCGTTGCGGATTGCCAGGAAACCCAAATGATTTGGGGTGTGTTTGCGGACGCCTTCGCGAGCAGGCTCGCTCCCACCTTTGATCTGCGCAAGTCATACATGTTGAGTTCACCCTGGCCCACTGTGGGAGCGAGCCTGCTCGCGATTGGTCGCAAGATCACCGCAAATCACTGGGATTGAATAATGCTCAACCGCTCCCCGACCACCATCTCGGTAATCCAGTCGACAAGGATCGAGGTATAGGCCTGCTGGGAAACCGGGTCGCTCAAGGCGTGGTCGGCACCGTCGATGATGCGGTGGGTCATTGAGTGCGTCTGCTGACAGGCCGCACGGTAGCTCATGATCGTCGCGTGCGGCACATAATCGTCGGTTTCCGACTGCACCAGCAGGACATCCCCGCGAAATTGCGAGCAGGCATGCAAGGCCCGGTTGCTGTCGGCACGCACCAGGGTGCCTCGGTAATCACGCAGATCCAGCTTGTCCAGGTCACGTTTCGGCGTGTGCCATTGCTCGTCGCGGTACAGCGCCGGCACCCGCAGCGCCAGCCAGCGCACCGGCCGCAGCGAAGTCAGAATCGAGGCCAGATAACCGCCATAACTGGTGCCGACCACGGCAATCGCCGAGGTATCGAGGGCCGGATGCGCGAGCAAGCGGTCATAGGCTGCCAGCAGGTCGCGCAGATTGTCCTCCCGGGTCACCCGGGACAATGGAATTCCGGTACCGCCGGTGTGCCCGCGCAGGTCGAAGGTCAGGCATACGCACCCCAAACCGGCGATGCCTTTGGCGCGCTCCAGGTCCCGCTCCTGACTGCCGCCCCAACCGTGCACGAAGAGTACGCCGGGGACTTTCGATTTGGGGCTCAGAAAAGTCCCGCTCATCTGTTCGTTATCGATGTCGATCTGAATGGATTCGCTTCTAGCCGTCATAGGATTTAACCGTTACGTACTTGAGGAGAAATTCACTGCTTTGCGCCGGCCCGCGATACACCTCGATGGCATCTGCCGGCAGCGGCTGATCGATGTAGGTTTCCACCGAAGACACACGAATCGCGCGCATCCCCGGATCGTTGACGAAACTCTGCAAGGCCGCCACCTCGGCACTGCTGGCACCGCCCATGCGCCAGGATTGTTCGAGCACGCCGCTGCGCTGTTTGCCGTCGCTATCAATGCCCTGAGCGATGTCGTAGTTGCGCCGTGACGCATAGAAACGCGGATAGGCTTCATCCGCGGCGCTGTCGAACACCTGCGCCTGCTTGATAGCCACCCGCACGTCATCGGCAAGGTCCAGCTTCAACAAATCGTCGTAGCTGCCCTGCACCACCAACAGGTTCGAGCCGCCATACACCTCCTCGCCCTCAGCGTCTTTGGTCAAGTATTGATCACCGCAGTAACTCAGCACCTTGTCGCCGATGAAGCTCTGGCCGACGCTGTGGGTAATCACCTGATCAAGATCCTGCTCCAGCACCACACCTTCGGTGAAGGTCGCGTCAGCTTCTGGCCTGGCCAGAATTTCGTCGAACTCGTCGAGGCTCTGGATCACTTCCTGACCACGTCCGGCACAAGCGTGTATCGGCTTCAGGCGGATTGGCCCGGTGTACAACAGGTGTTCCGCCGCCGGGCGGGCATCCTTTAGGCAGAACACACTGAGACCGTCGAGTACGACGTTGCGTACCCGCTGGGAAAACAAAGGAGCCCAGCCTGGCGGTGCATGGGCATGGTGGTTGAGCAGCCCATGACTGATGGCTTTGGTGCAGATGAAATCATGGTCGACATAACCACCCCACAAATCCTCCGGTCCCTTGACCCCCAGTTGCCGGGCAGCCTCAGCGCCCACCAGTGTCTGGGTCGGCAACAGGTAGAGATCCCGACCGTCGTGCAATTGCGGATCGTAACTGCCGCCGTACTTGAGTCCCAATATCTGCGCCAGCCAGCGCGCCAGCGCACGGTTGGTCTCGACTTCGTGCCGCGGCGCGTCGGGGAGTACCGAATGGGCAACCACCAGTTTCTTGCGGTTTGTTGGGGTCATGCATCCCCCTTCAATCAACGCTTGATGAATGTAGCTGAAGGGGTGCAGGGATCAGGCCAAGGCCCGTTACGCAAAGAGGGGTTTTAAATCAGCCCGTTGCGTATAAAGTGATGGCATGGGGCCTGTTTTATTCTGCACGACGCCCTTTGATACTCCGGCATTTTGCACGACTCCAGCCCACACACCCGACCCTGTGGGAGCGAGCTTGCTCGCGATAGCGGTGTTCCAGACACATCAATGTTGAATGTCATGCCCTCATCGCGAGCAAGCTCGCTCCCACAGGAGATCGGGGGTGATGCGACTACCGTGCAACCGATCCAGGGCTCACACCGAACCGTATCCGATAATCACTCGGCGCCAGTCCGGTGATTTTCTTGAATGTCGCGCGAAACGCGCCGGGGTCCTGATAACCAACCGTCCAGGCAATATGGTCGATGGTGCCGTTGGTGAATTCGAGCATTTCCCGGGCCTTGCCGACTCGCAGATGCTGACAGTATTCGGTAGGTTTGAGCCCGGTGGCCGTGCGGAAGCGTCGCAGGAAAGTGCGCTCTTCCAACCCTGCCTTTTCGGCCATCGCCGCCAGCGACACATCGGTCGCCCCGGTGCTTTGCAGCCAGTGTTGCACCTTGAGAATCGCCGCATCGCCATGACTGAGGATCGGCGCAAAATTGCTGCCGCACTCGCTGGCGCTATCGCTGTGTTCCACCACCAGAAAACGCGCGGTATTGCTGGCAATGCTCGGTCCCAGCAGCCGGTTGACCAGGCGCAAACCCAGTTCAGACCACGCCATCAGTCCGGCGGTGGTGATCAGATCGCCGTCATCGACAATCGGCGTATCGGCCTTGAGCCGTATCGCCGGATAACGTTCGGCAAAGGTCTTGGCCGAAGTCCAGTGAGTGGTGGCGCTGCGACCGTCGAGCAAGCCGCTTTCAGCCAACAGGATCGAGCCCACGCAAACCCCGCCCAGTGTCGCGCCGCCGGCATGTTGCTCGCGCAACCAGCGGATCAAGCCTTGTGGCGCCTGGCCCTCGGAAAAGCCGGCAATCGATGGCGGGATCAACACGGCCACCAGGGCACGCTCCGGGCCGGGATGGCTGTCGAAGACCCGGACCGGCGGCTGATCACCCTCGACCTGCCAATGGCTGACCCGCAGCAGGGGCAGCTGCGCAGCCTGATGCTCGACGGCGATCCGGTTCGCCACCCCGAACAGGTCCGTCAAGCCATGCACCGCCGCCATCTGCGCGCCAGGATAGATCAGCACACCGAGCTCGGCGATTGCCCTTTCTGCGTCCATTGTCAGTTTTCCCCCTCTTATTGTCGGTGCGGCCAATCCCCGGACCGCCTGCCAGCGCCAATACTTCATTCCACACCAAACACACTTCGAGGAAACAGTCATGGCCAAGCAAGCGCTCATCGTAGTCGATATCCAGAACGACTACTTCCCTCAAGGCAAGTGGCCACTGGTCGGCGCCGATGCCGCCGCCGACAACGCCGTCCGCCTGATCAAGGCCTTCCGTGATGCCGGTGATCCGGTGGTGCATATCCGCCACGAATTCACCTCCGCAGAGGCACCGTTCTTCACCCCGAACTCCGAAGGCGCGAAGTTGCACCCCAAAGTGATCAACCGCGCTGACGAACCGGTGGTGCTCAAGCACTTCGTCAACTCATTCCGCGAAACCGAGCTGAAATCGATCCTCGACGAGCACGGCATCAAAGAACTGGTGGTTGTGGGCAGCATGAGCCATATGTGCGTCGATGGCATCACCCGTGCAGCGGCGGACTTCGGCTACACGGTGACCGTGATCCACGACGCCTGCGCCACCCGTGACCTGGAATTCAATGGCGTGTCGGTTCCGGCGGCCCAGGTTCATGCGGCGTTCATGGCGGCCCTGGCGTTTGCCTATGCCAGCGTGGTGTCGGCCGACGAGTTCCTCGCAGCCTGAGTCTGCACCAAATTTCACTGCCCATAAAAAACCCGCACTTCAGACCGAAGTGCGGGTTTTGTTTTATCAGCTTGCTGCTTGTAGCTTGAGGCTTGCAGCTGCCTTAGAACGGAATATCGTCATCAAAGCTGTCGAAATCCGGCGCCGGTTGCGGTGCGGCCTGTTGAGGGGCCGGACGCTGTGGCTGCTGTTGCGGAGCAGGACGTTGAGCCTGCTGGCGCGGCGCGGATTGCTGGTAGTTACCGCCGCCCTGGCCCTGCTGGTCGCCCTGTGGACGGCCACCCAGCAGTTGCATGGTGCCTTGCATGTCGACCACGATTTCGGTGGTGTAACGCTTGATACCGTCTTTTTCCCACTCGCGGGTCTGCAGCTTGCCTTCGATGTACACCTGCGAACCTTTACGCAGGTATTCGCCGGCGATTTCTGCCACTTTGCCGAACATCGATACACGGTGCCATTCGGTCTTTTCGACTTTCTGGCCGGTTTGCTTGTCGGTCCACTGTTCGCTGGTCGCCAGACTCAGGTTGGTCACGGCGTTACCGTTAGGCAAGTAGCGAACTTCGGGATCCTGGCCGCAAGTGCCGACCAATATGACTTTGTTAACCCCACGGGCCATAACGTTCTCCTAGGCTACGCACGCTGCCCCGGCCGGGTTGTTCACCAGGCGCTCAAGGGTGGTGCGATCCAATAGTTCGGTGTCCAGTTTGATGTAAATCGCCGCCTCTTCCGCGACGATGACTGCATCTGTTACCCCTACGACCGCCTTCAGGCGCTCGACCAGACCCGCTTCGCGGATCGCCTCGGGCGACAACGGCAAGCGCAGGCTTGTGACGTAGGGAGGTTCGCGCATGGTAACAGCAAAGGCCAGCCAGAGGGCAGCCAGACCGGCGCATCCGAGGAATACAACCGACAGACCGCCATGCTGGAACAGCCAGCCACCGAGGATTCCCCCCAGTGCCGAGCCGAGGAACTGGCTGGTGGAATAAACCCCCATCGCCGTGCCCTTGCCACCTGCCGGTGAAACCTTGCTGATCAGCGACGGCAATGAAGCCTCCAGCAGATTGAACGCGGTGAAGAACACCACCGTACCGATCACCAGAGACCGCAAGCTGTCGCCGAACTGCCAGAAGAATAGCTCAGTGAGCATCAACGTCACGACGGCGCCGAGTAAAACTCGTTTCATTTTGCGTTTCTTCTCGCCGTAGATAATGAACGGAATCATGGCGAAGAAAGAAATCAGCAGCGCGGTCAGGTACACCCACCAGTGCTGCTCTTTGGGCAACCCGGCTTTCTCGACCAGCGCCAGGGGCAAGGCGACGAAGCTGGACATCAACATCGCGTGCAAGACAAAAATGCCCAGGTCCAGGCGCAGCAGGTCCGGATGCTTGAGGGTCGGCATCAACGCCTGGCGCGCGACACCGGACTCACGGTGCTGCAACGGGCCGGTGGAGCGCGGCACCATGAACATCACGATCACGATGCCGAACAGCGCCATGCCGCCCGTGGCGAGGAACAGCCCGGACAACCCGAAGGCGCGGGTCAACAGCGGGCCGGCCACCATGGCCACCGCAAACGACAGGCCGATGGTCATGCCGATCATGGCCATGGCCTTGGTCCGGTGCTGCTCGCGGGTCAGGTCGGACAGCAAGGCCATGACCGCGGCGGAAATCGCCCCGGCACCCTGCAGGATTCGCCCGGCGATCACGCCCCAGATCGAATCGGCATTGGCGGCGAGCAGACTGCCGAGGGCAAAGACGATCAAGCCCAGGTAAATCACCGGGCGACGGCCGATGCGGTCGGAAATGAAACCGAACGGAATCTGGAAAACTGCCTGGGTCAGGCCATAAGCACCAATCGCCAGACCGATCAGGGCCGGCGTGGCTCCGGCCAGATCCATCCCATAGGTCGCCAGTACCGGCAACACCATGAACATGCCAAGCATACGGAAGGCGAACACCAGGGCCAGACCGCTTGCCGCGCGGGTCTCGCTACCACTCATGCGCTCGCTGTGGGGATCGTGCATGGAAAAACCTCATGTGAACCGGCGGCGATTCTACCAGTCCGATCGATTGGCGGGGTATATCGCGACGCTTTGACGCGCATTGCTGACACACTCTTCATGTAAGACAGTAGCCCTCTCGTTTGATAGTGTGCATCCATCCAGTATTTGGCCGTATACTCCTACGTTTTCGACGCCCGCCGAGCGAGGCCACCTTGGACAAGATCCTGATTCGTGGGGCTCGAACCCACAACCTGAAGAACATCGACCTGACCCTGCCACGGGACAAGCTGATCGTCATCACCGGCCTGTCCGGCTCCGGCAAGTCATCCCTGGCTTTCGACACCTTGTACGCCGAAGGCCAGCGCCGCTACGTCGAATCGCTGTCGGCTTATGCCCGGCAGTTCCTGTCGATGATGGAAAAACCCGACGTCGACACCATCGAAGGCCTGTCGCCGGCGATCTCCATCGAACAGAAGTCCACCTCGCACAACCCGCGTTCGACAGTCGGCACCATTACCGAAATCTACGATTACCTGCGCCTGCTGTATGCCCGCGTGGGCATCCCCCGTTGCCCGGACCACGACATTCCGCTGGAAGCGCAGACCGTCAGCCAGATGGTCGACCTGGTCCTCGCCGAACCGGAGGGCAGCAAACTGATGCTGTTGGCCCCGGTCATCCGCGAGCGCAAAGGCGAGCACCTGTCGGTTTTCGAAGAACTGCGCGCACAGGGTTTTGTCCGCGCCCGAATCAACGGCAAGCTTTACGAGCTGGACGAAGCCCCCAAGCTCGACAAGCAGAAAAAACACACCATCGATGTCGTGGTCGACCGTTTCAAGGTTCGCGCCGACCTGCAACAACGCCTGGCCGAATCCTTTGAAACCGCGCTGAAACTGGCGGACGGCATCGCCCTGGTAGCGCCGATGGACAACGAACCGGGTGAAGAGATGATCTTCTCCGCACGCTTCGCCTGCCCGATCTGCGGCCACGCCATCAGCGAGCTTGAACCCAAGCTGTTCTCCTTCAACAACCCGGCCGGCGCCTGTCCGACCTGTGATGGTCTGGGGGTAAAGCAGTTCTTCGACATCAAGCGCCTGGTCAACGGCGAACTGACCCTGGCCGAAGGGGCGATTCGTGGCTGGGACCGGCGTAACGTCTATTACTTCCAGATGCTCGGCTCACTGGCCGCGCACTACAAGTTCAGCCTGGAAGTGCCGTTCAACGAACTGCCCGCCGACCAGCAGAAATTCATCCTGCATGGCAGCGGTTCGCAAAACGTCGATTTCAAATACCTGAACGACCGCGGCGACATCGTCAAACGCTCGCACCCGTTCGAAGGCATCGTGCCGAACCTGGAGCGCCGTTACCGCGAAACAGAATCGGCATCGGTGCGCGAGGAGCTGGCCAAATTCCTCAGCACCCAGTCGTGCCCGGATTGCCGTGGCACCCGTCTGCGGCGTGAAGCGCGGCACGTCTGGGTCGGCGAGAAAACCCTGCCGGCGGTGACCAACCTGCCGATCGGCGATGCGTCCGATTATTTTGGCGGGCTCAAGCTCACCGGTCGGCGTGGCGAAATTGCCGACAAGATCCTCAAGGAAATCCGCGAACGCCTGCAGTTTCTGGTCAACGTCGGCCTCGACTATCTGTCGCTGGACCGCAGTGCCGACACCTTGTCCGGTGGCGAGGCCCAGCGCATTCGCCTGGCCAGCCAGATTGGCGCCGGCCTGGTGGGTGTCCTGTACATCCTCGACGAACCCTCCATCGGCCTGCATCAGCGCGATAACGACCGGCTGCTGGGCACCCTCAAGCACCTGCGCGATATCGGCAACACGGTGATCGTGGTTGAGCACGACGAAGACGCGATCCGCCTGGCCGACTACGTGGTCGACATCGGCCCGGGCGCCGGCGTGCACGGCGGGCATATCGTCGCCGAAGGCACACCGGCCGAGGTCATGGCGCACCCGGACTCGCTGACGGGCAAATACCTGTCGGGCCGGGTGAAAATCGAAGTCCCGGCCAAACGTACGCCGCGCAACAAGAAGCTGACGCTGTCGCTCAAGGGCGCGCGCGGCAACAACCTGCGCAATGTCGACCTGGAGATTCCGATCGGCTTGCTGACCTGTGTGACCGGCGTGTCCGGCTCGGGTAAATCGACGCTGATCAACAACACGCTGTTCCCGTTGAGCGCCACCGCGCTGAACGGCGCAACGACGCTTGAGGCGGCCGCCCACGACAGCATCAAGGGCCTGGAGCACCTGGACAAGGTCGTCGACATCGACCAGAGCCCGATCGGCCGCACACCGCGCTCCAACCCGGCGACCTATACCGGACTGTTCACGCCGATCCGCGAGTTGTTCGCCGGCGTGCCGGAGTCCCGCTCCCGGGGCTACGGCCCGGGGCGCTTCTCCTTCAACGTCAAGGGCGGGCGTTGCGAAGCCTGCCAGGGCGACGGCCTGATCAAGGTCGAAATGCACTTCCTGCCGGACATCTACGTGCCGTGCGACGTGTGCAAGAGCAAGCGCTACAACCGTGAAACCCTGGAGATCAAGTACAAGGGCAAGAGCATCCACGAAACCCTCGAGATGACCATCGAGGAAGCGCGGGTGTTCTTCGATGCCGTACCGGCCCTGGCGCGCAAGCTGCAAACGTTGATGGATGTCGGCCTGTCGTACATCAAGCTGGGGCAATCGGCGACCACGCTCTCCGGAGGTGAAGCCCAGCGGGTGAAGCTGTCTCGCGAATTGTCCAAGCGTGATACCGGCAAGACCCTGTACATCCTCGATGAACCGACCACCGGGCTGCACTTCGCGGATATCCAGCAACTGCTGGACGTGCTGCATCGCCTGCGCGACCACGGCAACACCGTGGTGGTCATCGAGCACAACCTGGACGTGATCAAGACCGCCGACTGGCTGGTGGACCTCGGTCCGGAAGGTGGTTCCAAAGGCGGTCAGATCATCGCCGTCGGTACACCGGAGGAAGTGTCAGAGATGAAGCAATCTCATACCGGCTATTACCTCAAGCCGCTGCTGGAGCGGGACCGGGCTTAACCGGGCGCCATGAAAAAGCCCCTGTCACTTCATCGGTGTCAGGGGCTTTTTTGTATTCGCTGAATCAGGCGTGGGATTGCAGGTAGTTCTCAAGCCCGATCAACTTGATCAGACCCAGCTGCTTTTCGAGCCAGTAAGTGTGATCTTCTTCGGTGTCATGCAATTGAACCCGCAGCATTTCGCGGCTGACGTAGTCCTTGTGCTGCTCGCAGAGCTTGATGCCTTTGCACAGCGCAGCCCGCACCTTGTATTCCAGGCGCAAATCCGCCTCGAGCATCTCGGTCACCGTGGTGCCGACATCGAGATCGTCCGGACGCATGCGCGGAGTACCTTCGAGCATCAGGATCCGGCGCATCAAGGCATCAGCGTGCCCTGCTTCCTCTTCCATCTCGTGGTTGATTCGTTCGTAGAGCTTGGTGAAACCCCAGTCCTCATACATCCGCGAATGGACGAAATATTGATCACGCGCGGCCAGTTCGCCGGTCAGCAACGTGTTGAGGTAATCGATCACATCTGGGTGGCCTTGCATCGCCCTACATCTCCCTGCTTGAAAGTTGTAGTTTGAACCAACATGCCCCTATCGTCACTCGCAAGACGCAATAAAAGCGAAGATATTCTGAGAAAACCAGCTGAAATAACGCAAAAACCGCCCAAACAAGGGCGGTTCTGCTTCTCATTTAGACTTCGTTAAGCTGTACGTTGAGCAGCTTTGCGATTGCTTCTCCATACGCCGGGTCAGCTTTGTAGAAATGTTGCAGCTGGCGATCAACCACATCACTCGTCACCCCCGCCATCGCACCGGCGATGTTGCTGACCAGCAGTGATTTCTGCTCTTCAGACATCAAGCGGAACAACGCGCCGGCGTGACTGTAGTAATCAGTATCTTCGCGGTGGTCGTAACGATCGGCGGCACCACTGAGGGCCAATGCAGGCTCTGCATAACGAGGTGCCTGCTTCGGCGATTCCACGTAGCTGTTTGGCTCGTAGTTCGGCGCCGCACCGCCATTGCTGCCAAAGGCCATCGATCCATCGCGCTGATAAGTGTTGACCGGACTGCGCGGAGCGTTGACTGGCAACTGTTGGTGATTGGTGCCGACACGGTAGCGGTGAGCATCCGCGTAGGCAAAGACCCGACCTTGCAGCATACGATCCGGCGACAAACCAACGCCTGGAACCATGTTGCTGGGACCGAACGCCGCCTGCTCGACTTCCGCGAAGTAGTTCTGCGGATTGCGATTGAGCTCCAACTCTCCGACTTCAATCAGTGGAAACTCTTTTTGCGACCAGGTTTTGGTGACATCAAACGGGTTCTCGTAGTGCGCTGCCGCCTGAGACTCGCTCATGATCTGAATGCACACGCGCCATTTCGGGAAGTCGCCCTGCTCGATGGCATTGAACAAGTCGCGCTGGGCGTAATCCGGATCTGTACCCGCCAGGCGCGCAGCCTCAGCGGGAGCAAGGTTCTTGATTCCCTGCCGGGTCTTGTAGTGCCACTTCACCCAGTGGCGCTCGCCTTGAGCGTTGATGAGGCTGTACGTGTGGCTGCCAAAACCGTGCATGTGGCGGTACCCGTCAGGGATACCCCGGTCGGAGAACAGGATGGTGACCTGGTGCAACGCCTCGGGCGAATGCGACCAGAAGTCCCACATCGCCTGGGCACTTTTCAGGTTGCTTTGCGGCAAACGCTTCTGGGTGTGGATAAAGTCTGGAAACTTCAATGGGTCACGAATGAAGAACACTGGCGTGTTATTGCCGACAATGTCCCAGTTGCCTTCCTCGGTGTAGAACTTCAAGGCAAACCCGCGTGGATCGCGCTCGGTATCGGCCGAACCGCGCTCACCACCCACGGTGGAAAACCGCAGGAAAGTCGGGGTCTGCTTGCCGACCGCCTCAAACAGTTTCGCACTGGTGTATTGAGTGATATCACGCGTCACTGTGAACGTACCGTAGGCACCCGAGCCTTTGGCGTGCACACGGCGCTCGGGGATGTTTTCACGGTTGAAATGGGCAAGCTTCTCGATCAGATGAAAGTCGTCGAGCAGCAGCGGGCCACGAGGGCCAGCAGAACGGGAATTCTGGTTATCGGCAACAGGAGCGCCACTGGCGGTGGTAAGCGTTTTGTTTTGGCTCATGCGATCTTCCTTCCTCTGTCGGTCTTGAACTGCCGGCTATCGGCTGAGAAGGAGTATTGATCATCAATACGACAGCTACAAATTCATTAGCTTGCAGACATCGATAGATAAAAACTAATGATCATCCCCATCACATCATGACGATGTGGACGATGTGGACGATGTGGACGATGTGGACGATGAAGACGCTTGTACAAACGGCGCGTTTCTTACAGGCACAAAAAACCGGGCACTAGGCCCGGTTCCTTGTTTCAGACTGACGTCTTACTCGGCGGATACAGCTTCGCCAGCAGTAGCACGATCAACCAACTCGACGTACGCCATAGGCGCGTTGTCGCCAGCGCGGAAACCGCACTTGAGGATGCGCAGGTAGCCACCCTCACGGGTAGCGTAACGCTTGCCCAGGTCGTTGAAGAGCTTACCAACGATAGCTTTCGAACGAGTACGGTCGAAAGCCAGACGACGGTTAGCAACGCTGTCTGTCTTGGCCAGAGTGATCAGCGGCTCGGCAACGCGGCGCAGTTCTTTGGCTTTTGGCAGAGTCGTTTTGATCAGCTCGTGCTCGAACAGCGACACCGCCATGTTTTGGAACATGGCCTTGCGGTGCGAGCTGGTGCGGCTCAGGTGACGACCACTTTTACGATGACGCATGGTTCATTCCTTACCAAACACTACGTTCGGTGATTACGACGATCAGGCAGTCGCCTTGTCGTCCTTCTTAAGACTTGCAGGCGGCCAGTTGTCGAGGCGCATGCCGAGGGACAGACCGCGGGAGGCCAGAACGTCCTTGATTTCAGTCAAGGATTTCTTGCCCAGGTTCGGAGTCTTCAACAGTTCCACTTCGGTACGCTGAATCAGGTCACCGATGTAGTAAATGTTTTCCGCCTTAAGGCAGTTAGCCGAACGTACAGTCAGTTCCAGATCGTCAACCGGGCGAAGCAGGATCGGATCGATCTCGTCTTCCTGCTCGACAACCACTGGCTCACTGTCACCCTTGAGGTCGACGAACGCAGCCAACTGCTGTTGCAGGATGGTTGCAGCGCGGCGAATAGCCTCTTCAGGATCCAGAGTACCGTTGGTTTCCAGATCAATAACCAGCTTGTCCAGGTTAGTACGCTGCTCGACACGGGCGTTTTCCACCACGTATGCGATACGGCGAACCGGGCTGAACGAAGAGTCAAGCTGCAAGCGACCGATGCTGCGGCTTTCGTCTTCATCGCTCTGACGCGAGTCTGCCGGTTCATAACCACGACCACGAGCTACTACGAGCTTCATGTTCAGGGCGCCGTTAGACGCCAGGTTAGCGATTACGTGATCGGGATTAACGATCTCGACATCATGATCCAGCTGAATATCGGCAGCGGTAACCACCCCCGAACCCTTCTTCGACAAGGTCAGCGTAACTTCGTCACGACCGTGCAGCTTGATAGCCAGACCTTTAAGGTTCAACAGGATTTCAATGACGTCTTCCTGTACACCTTCGATGGCGCTGTACTCGTGGAGCACACCGTCAATCTCGGCCTCGACTACTGCACAGCCGGGCATTGAGGACAACAGGATGCGGCGCAGCGCGTTGCCCAGGGTATGGCCGAAACCACGCTCGAGAGGCTCGAGAGTGATCTTGGCGCGGGTTGGACTGACAACCTGCACATCAATGTGGCGGGGTGTCAGGAACTCATTTACCGAAATCTGCATGGATGCACCTATTTTCTAGCCCTTACTTGGAGTAGAGCTCGACAATCAGGCTTTCGTTGATGTCGGCGGACAGATCACTGCGAGCTGGAACGTTCTTGAAAACGCCCGACTTCTTCTCAGTGTCTACTTCTACCCATTCTACGCGGCCACGTTGGGCACACAGATCGAGAGCTTGGACAATGCGAAGTTGATTTTTTGCTTTCTCGCGAACAGCAACCACGTCACCAGCACGAACCTGGTAGGACGGTACGTTAACGGTCTGACCGTTTACGCTGATCGACTTGTGCGATACCAGCTGACGGGATTCGGCACGAGTCGAACCAAAGCCCATACGGTATACAACGTTGTCCAGACGGCATTCGAGCAGTTGCAGCAGGTTCTCACCGGTTGCACCTTTCTTGCCAGCAGCTTCTTTGTAGTAGCCGCTGAATTGACGCTCGAGAACGCCGTAGATACGACGGACCTTCTGCTTTTCACGCAGTTGGGTGCCGTAGTCGGACTGGCGACCGCGGCGTTGGCCGTGGATACCAGGTGCTGCTTCAATGTTGCACTTCGATTCGATCGCGCGCACGCCGCTCTTCAGGAAGAGATCGGTGCCTTCGCGACGAGCGAGTTTGCATTTTGGACCAATGTAACGAGCCATTCTTTACAATCTCCTGGATTACACGCGGCGCTTCTTCGGCGGACGGCACCCGTTGTGCGGGATTGGCGTCACGTCGGTGATGCTGGCGATCTTGTAGCCACAGCCGTTCAAAGCGCGGACTGCGGATTCACGACCTGGACCTGGACCTTTGACGTTGACGTCGAGGTTTTTCAGGCCGTATTCCAGCGCAGCTTGACCAGCACGTTCAGCAGCTACCTGAGCAGCAAACGGGGTGGACTTGCGGGAACCGCGGAAACCCGAACCACCGGAGGTAGCCCAGGAAAGAGCGTTACCTTGACGGTCGGTGATGGTCACGATGGTGTTGTTAAAAGATGCATGGATGTGGGCGATGCCATCAACCACTGTCTTTTTAACTTTTTTACGAGGACGAGCAGCAGGTTTTGCCATGATTAAATTCCTGTCGATTCGCTGGGGCGATTACTTGCGGATCGGCTTACGCGGACCTTTACGGGTACGCGCGTTGGTCTTGGTACGCTGACCGCGCACTGGAAGACCGCGACGATGACGCAGACCGCGATAGCAACCGAGGTCCATCAAGCGCTTGATTTTCATGTTGATTTCGCGACGCAGGTCACCTTCAGTGGTGAACTTCGCCACTTCGCCACGCAGCTGTTCAATCTGCTCGTCGCTCAGATCTTTGATCTTTGCTGCTGGGTTTACCCCAGTCTCTGCACAAATTTTCTGTGCAGTAGTGCGACCAACACCATAGATGTAGGTCAGCGAGATAACAGTATGCTTGTTATCTGGAATGTTAACGCCTGCAATACGGGCCATTCAGTGGGACTCCAATTGACAGCTACCTACGCCCCGGAAGCCAAGAAATAGGGCGCGAGATAATATCGCTGTAATAACAAATAATCAACCCGGCAGCGCACTAGCTGCCGGGCTTGAAGCACAATCACACTCAGCCTTGGCGCTGTTTGTGACGCGGTTCCGCGCTGCAAATTACTCGAACAACACCTTCGCGGCGAATAATCTTGCAGTTACGGCACAGCTTTTTCACCGATGCACGAACTTTCATCACCAACTCCTCGAACCTTATGGGTCAGCGCAGCATGCCGCTGCCGTAACCCTTCAGGTTGGCTTTCTTCATCAGGGATTCGTACTGGTGCGAAACGAGGTGCGATTGTACTTGGGACATGAAGTCCATCACAACCACGACGACGATCAGCAACGAGGTCCCGCCAAGGTAGAACGGTACGTTCGCTGCAACCACCAGGAACTGGGGCAACAGGCAGACGGCCGTCATGTAAAGAGCACCGAACATGGTCAAGCGAGTCAGAACGCCATCAATGTAGCGCGCAGACTGCTCACCTGGACGGATACCCGGAATAAAGGCACCGGACTTCTTCAGGTTTTCCGCTACGTCTTTCGGATTGAACATCAACGCCGTATAGAAGAAGCAGAAGAAAATAATCCCTGCACTAAACAGCAGAATATTCAACGGCTGACCAGGAGCGATCGACTGCGAGATGTCCTGCAACCAGCCCATACCTTCAGACTGACCGAACCAGGCACCCAACGAAGCCGGGAACAGCAAAATGCTGCTCGCGAAAATAGCCGGAATAACACCGGCCATGTTCACCTTCAGCGGCAAGTGGCTGGTCTGCGCAGCGAAGACCTTGCGGCCCTGCTGACGCTTGGCGTAGTGAACAGCAATACGACGCTGACCACGCTCAATGAACACCACGAAACCGATAATCGCTACTGCCAGCAAACCGATGGCAACCAGGGCGAAGATGTTGATATCACCCTGACGTGCAGACTCGAAAGACTGCCCGATCGCTCTCGGAAGACCGGCGACGATACCTGCGAAGATCAACATCGAGATACCGTTGCCTACACCACGCTCAGTGATCT
This sequence comes from Pseudomonas sp. QLc11A, assembly GCF_052112305.1. Taxonomy (NCBI): domain Bacteria; kingdom Pseudomonadati; phylum Pseudomonadota; class Gammaproteobacteria; order Pseudomonadales; family Pseudomonadaceae; genus Pseudomonas; species Pseudomonas sp. QLc11A. The sequence goes on along the minus strand of NZ_JAVAJJ010000025.1, from coordinate 29,359 downwards.
GCTCACCCAGCCACATCATGAACATCGCGCCTGCCACAAATGTGGTTACCGCAACGAAATGAAAGCTGAAGTCAGCAGTGAACGAAACGCCCTGCCCCGCCAGACCAATGGACATGCCAATGGCCTGGACGAGAGCGAGGACGACAGTGCCGTAGCGGGTGTACTGGCTTATCTTGCGACGGCCAGCTTCACCTTCCTTCTTCAACTGCTCCAGCTGCGGGCTGACGGCGGTCATCAGTTGCATGATGATCGATGCCGAGATGTACGGCATGATCCCCAGTGCAAAGATGCTCATCCGCTCCAGCGCGCCGCCGGAAAACATGTTGAACAAGCTAAGAATGGTCCCCTCATTCTGTCGAAACAGGTCCGCGAGTCGGTCCGGGTTGATACCTGGAACCGGGATGTGTGCGCCTATTCGGTAGACGATAATCGCCAGGAACAGAAAACGCAGACGAGCCCAGAGTTCAGACATACCGCCTTTGCCGAGCGCAGAGAGAGCACCTTGCTTAGCCATTTATTCCTCGAACTTGCCGCCAGCTGCTTCGATAGCCGCACGCGCACCTTTGGTGGCGCCGATTCCCTTGCCGATAGTGACAGCGCGAGTCACTTCACCGGACAGCATGATTTTCACACGCTGTACGTTGACGTTGATCACGTTGGCATCTTTCAGGGACTGCACGGTGACGATGTCGCCATCCACTTTGGCCAGCTCGGACAGACGCACTTCTGCGCGATCCATGGCTTTCAGGGAAACGAAACCGAACTTCGGCAGGCGACGATGCAGCGGCTGTTGACCGCCTTCAAAGCCTGGAGCAATGGTGCCACCGGAGCGAGAGGTCTGACCTTTGTGACCACGGCCACCAGTCTTACCCAAACCGCTACCGATACCACGGCCCGGACGATGCTTTTCGCGACGGGAACCCGGCGCTGGACTCAGATCATTGAGTTTCATCGATTAACCCTCGACACGCAGCATGTAGTAAGCCTTGTTGATCATCCCGCGATTCTCGGGAGTATCCTGGACTTCTACAGTGTGACCGATGCGACGCAGACCCAGACCCTTAACGCACAGCTTGTGGTTAGGGATGCGGCCGGTCATGCTTTTGATCAGCGTAACTTTAACGGTAGCCATGATCAGAAGATCTCCTTGACGCTTTTGCCACGCTTGGCGGCAATGGATTCAGGAGACTGCATTGCTTTCAAACCCTTGAAAGTGGCGTGAACCACGTTTACCGGGTTAGTCGAGCCGTAGCACTTGGCCAGAACGTTCTGAACGCCAGCAACTTCGAGGACAGCACGCATAGCGCCGCCAGCGATGATACCGGTACCTTCAGAAGCAGGCTGCATGTACACCTTCGAAGCGCCGTGAGCGGACTTCATTGCGTACTGCAGGGTGGTGCCGTTCAGATCAACCTGGATCATGTTGCGGCGAGCAGCTTCCATTGCCTTCTGGATCGCAGCAGGCACTTCACGCGACTTGCCACGGCCGAAGCCAACACGGCCCTTACCATCACCAACCACGGTCAACGCGGTGAAAGTGAAGATACGGCCGCCTTTAACGGTTTTGGCTACGCGGTTAACTTGAACCAGCTTCTCGATGTAGCCTTCGTCGCGCTTTTGGTCGTTATTTGACATAACTTAGAACTCCAGCCCAGCTTCACGAGCAGCATCAGCCAGCGCTTTAACGCGGCCGTGGTACTTGAAGCCAGAGCGGTCGAAAGCCACCTGCGAGACGCCAGCGGCCTTAGCACGCGTAGCGACCAGCTGGCCAACCTTAGTGGCCGCGTCGATGTTGCCGGTGGCACCATCACGCAGTTCTTTATCCAAAGTCGAGGCGCTTGCCAGGACTTTGTTGCCGTCGGCCGAAATGACCTGGGCGTAGATGTGCTGCGAAGAGCGGAACACGCAGAGACGCACGACTTCGAGTTCGTGCATTTTCAGGCGTGCTTTGCGAGCGCGACGCAGTCGAGTAACTTTTTTGTCGGTCATTTGCTATGCCCTACTTCTTCTTGGCTTCTTTACGACGGACGACTTCGTCCGCGTAGCGCACACCTTTGCCTTTGTACGGCTCTGGTGGACGGAAGTCGCGGATCTCGGCGGCCACTTGACCTACCAGCTGCTTGTCGATGCCCTTGATCAGGATATCGGTCTGGCTAGGAGTCTCAGCGGTGATGCCTTCCGGCAGTTCGTAATCCACTGGGTGCGAGAAGCCAAGAGCCAGGTTCAGCACTGTGCCTTTTGCTTGCGCTTTGTAACCAACACCGACCAGCTGGAGCTTGCGCTCGAAGCCTTGGCTTACGCCTTGGACCATGTTGTTTACCAACGCACGAGTGGTACCAGCCATTGCGCGAGTCTGTTGATCGCCATTGCGAGCAGCGAAACGCAGCTCACCAGCTTCTTCAACGATCTCAACGGACGAATGGATGTTCAGTTCGAGAGTGCCCTTGGCACCCTTCACCGAAAGCTGTTGGCCTGCGAATTTTACTTCGACACCGGCTGGCAGCTTAACGGGGTTCTTAGCGACGCGAGACATGCTTATCCCCCCTTAGAACACAGTGCAAAGAACTTCGCCGCCGACACCGGCAGCGCGCGCAGCACGATCAGTCATCACACCCTTGTTGGTGGAGACGATAGACACACCGAGACCGCCACGAACTTTTGGCAGATCATCGACGGACTTGTACTGACGCAGGCCTGGACGGCTAACGCGCTTCACTTCTTCGATAACCGGACGGCCTTCGAAGTACTTCAGCTCGATGGACAGCAGTGGTTTGATTTCGCTGCTGATCTGATAACCCGCAATGTAACCTTCGTCCTTCAGGACTTTGGCAACAGCTACCTTCAACGTGGAAGATGGCATGCTTACGACGGACTTTTCAGCCATCTGGGCATTACGGATACGAGTTAGCATGTCCGCTAACGGGTCCTGCATACTCATGGGCTAGACGCTCCTAATACAAAAAAATTAGCCTTGCGGCTATTACGTGTCGCCGAGAATCTCCGGGCATGAAAAACACGGGCTCAGGCGAGCCGGGTATTCTAGACACACCCCAGAAATGAATCAAGCCCCAAAAGGGGCTTGATCCAGATTCAAGGCCACCGGTGGTCAGGATCTTGCGATCCTGGACACCGAGACTTTGACAGTACTTACCAGCTGGCTTTAACCAGACCCGGTACGTCACCACGCATGGCAGCTTCACGCAGCTTGTTACGGCCGAGGCCGAACTTGCGGTAAACGCCGTGTGGACGACCGGTCAGGCGGCAGCGGTTACGCATGCGCGAAGCGCTTGCGTCACGTGGCTGCTTCTGCAGGGCTACTGTAGCTTCCCAACGCGCTTCTGGACTTGCGTTCAGATCAACGATGATAGCTTTCAGTGCTGCACGCTTCTTGGCGTACTTGGCAACCGTGAGCTGACGCTTCAGCTCGCGGTTTTTCATGCTCATCTTGGCCATGGTCCTACTCCAATCAGTTGCGGAACGGGAATTTGAACGCACGCAGCAGAGCGCGGCCTTCATCATCGTTCTTGGCAGTGGTGGTCAGGGTGATGTCCAGACCGCGGAGAGCATCGATCTTGTCGTAGTCGATTTCCGGGAAGATGATCTGCTCTTTCACGCCCATGCTGTAGTTGCCACGACCATCGAAGGACTTGGCATTCAGGCCGCGGAAGTCGCGAACCCGAGGCAGGGAGATCGACAGCAGACGATCCAGGAACTCGTACATACGCTCACGGCGCAGGGTCACTTTGACGCCGATCGGCCAACCTTCACGGACTTTAAAGCCAGCGATGGATTTGCGAGCGTAGGTCACAACGACTTTCTGGCCGGTGATCTTTTCCAGGTCAGCAACAGCGTGCTCGATGACTTTTTTGTCGCCGATCGCTTCGCCCAGACCCATGTTCAGGGTGATTTTGGTAACGCGCGGAACTTCCATCACGTTCGAAAGCTTAAGTTCTTCCTTAAGTTTCGGAGCAATTTCCTTCCGGTAAATCTCTTTTAGTCGTGCCATGGTCTCATCTACCTAGCAGTGTTCAAGCATCAACCGCTTTTTGGGTCGACTTGAAGACACGAATTTTCTTGCCGTCTTCTACTTTGAAACCAACGCGGTCAGCCTTGTTGGTTTCGCTGTTGAAAATGGCGACGTTAGAAGCATCCAGTGGAGCTTCTTTTTCGACGATACCGCCCTGCACGCCCGACATCGGGTTAGGCTTGGTATGACGCTTGACCAGGTTCAGACCACCAATAACCAAACGGTTGTTAGCGAGAACCTTAAGCACCTTACCGCGCTTACCTTTGTCTTTGCCGGCGATCACGATGATCTCGTCGTCACGACGAATCTTTTGCATGTCGGATCTCCTTACAGCACTTCTGGGGCGAGCGAGACGATCTTCATGAACTTCTCAGTACGAAGTTCACGGGTCACTGGCCCAAAGATACGGGTGCCGATCGGCTCTTGCTTGTTGTTCAACAGAACAGCAGCGTTGCCATCAAAGCGGATAATGGAGCCATCAGCACGACGTACGCCGTGACGAGTGCGGACTACAACAGCAGTCATCACTTGGCCTTTTTTCACCTTACCGCGAGGAATTGCTTCCTTGACGGTAACTTTGATGATGTCACCGATACCAGCGTAACGACGATGGGAGCCACCCAGCACCTTGATGCACATAACGCGGCGAGCGCCGCTGTTATCGGCCACATCGAGCATGGATTGAGTCTGAATCATATAATTTCTCCGACCCCTAGTCCTTAGACTTCCACAGCGCGTTCGAGAACATCAACCAGCGCCCAAGACTTGGTCTTGGCCAAAGGACGAGTTTCACGAATAGTGACTTTGTCGCCGATGTGGCACTGATTGGTTTCGTCGTGCGCGTGCAGCTTAGTCGAACGCTTAACGTATTTACCGTAGATCGGGTGCTTAACGCGACGCTCGATCAGAACGGTGATGGTTTTGTCCATCTTGTCGCTGACAACACGGCCAGTCAGCGTACGGACAGTTTTTTCGGCTTCAGCCATGATTACTTACCTGCCTGCTGGTTGAGCACAGTCTTCACGCGAGCGATGTCACGCTTAACTTGCGAGAGCAGATGAGACTGCCCCAACTGGCCAGTTGCTTTCTGCATACGCAGATTGAACTGGTCGCGCAGCAGGCCGAGCAGTTGCTCGTTCAGCTGCTGTGCGGATTTTTCACGAAGTTCATTCGCTTTCATCACATCACCGTCCGTTTAACAAAGGAGGTGGCGAGCGGCAGCTTTGCAGCAGCCAGGGCGAAAGCCTCACGCGCCAGCTCTTCAGAAACACCCTCGATTTCATACAGGACTTTGCCTGGCTGAATCTGGGCAACCCAGTATTCCACGTTACCCTTACCTTTACCCATCCGAACCTCGAGAGGCTTTTTGGAGATCGGCTTGTCCGGGAATACACGGATCCAGATCTTGCCACCACGTTTTACGTGACGGGTCAGTGCACGACGCGCTGACTCGATCTGACGAGCGGTGAGACGACCACGAGCAACAGACTTCAGCGCGAACTCGCCGAAGCTGACTTTGCTACCGCGCAATGCCAGGCCACGGTTGTGACCAGTCATTTGCTTGCGGAACTTCGTACGCTTTGGTTGCAACATTTGGCGTACCCCTTACTTAGCAGCTTTTTTACGAGGCGCTGGTGCTTGTGGTTTCAGTTCTTCTTGGCGACCACCAATTACTTCGCCTTTGAAGATCCAAACCTTTACACCGATCACACCGTAAGTGGTGTGAGCTTCGTAGTTGGCATAGTCGATGTCGGCACGCAGGGTGTGCAATGGCACACGACCTTCGCGATACCATTCAGTACGTGCGATTTCAGCACCGCCGAGACGACCGCTCACTTGGATTTTGATGCCTTTGGCACCAATGCGCATGGCGTTCTGTACGGCGCGCTTCATAGCACGACGGAACATTACGCGACGCTCCAGCTGCTGAGCTACGCTCTGCGCAACCAGCATACCGTCGAGCTCCGGCTTGCGGATCTCTTCGATATTGATGTGCACAGGCACACCCATTTGCTTGGTCAGGTCCTGACGCAGTTTCTCAACATCTTCACCTTTCTTCCCGATAACGATACCTGGACGAGCGGTGTGGATGGTGATGCGTGCAGTTTGGGCCGGACGATGGATATCGATACGGCTTACGGACGCGCTTTTTAGTTTGTCTTGGAGGTACTCACGCACATTCAGATCTGCGAGCAAATAGTCCGCATAAGTCCGACCGTCTGCGTACCAGACGGAGGTGTGCTCCTTGACGATTCCCAGGCGAATGCCAATGGGATGTACTTTCTGACCCATCTCTTCGACTCCGTTACTTGTCAGCAACCTTGACAGTGATATGGCAAGACCGCTTGACGATGCGATCAGCACGGCCTTTGGCACGTGGCATGATGCGCTTCAGCGAACGCCCTTCGTTGACGAAAACGGTGCTGACCTTCAGGTCATCAACGTCTGCGCCTTCGTTATGCTCGGCGTTGGCTACGGCCGACTCCAGCACTTTCTTCATGATCTCGGCGGCTTTCTTACTGCTGAAAGCCAACAGGTTGAGCGCTTCGCCCACCTTCTTCCCGCGGATCTGGTCGGCGACCAAGCGGGCTTTCTGGGCGGAGATTCGAGCGCCCGACAACTTAGCGGCTACTTCCATTTCCTAACCCCTTAACGCTTGGCTTTCTTGTCTGCCACGTGCCCGCGATAAGTGCGGGTACCGGCGAACTCGCCCAGTTTGTGGCCGACCATGTCTTCGTTCACGAGAACTGGGACGTGCTGACGACCGTTGTGTACTGCGATGGTCAGACCGACCATTTGTGGCAGGATCATCGAACGACGCGACCAGGTTTTCACCGGTTTGCGATCGTTCTTTTCCGCCGCCACTTCGATCTTCTTCAGTAGGTGAAGATCGATAAAAGGACCTTTTTTCAGAGAACGTGGCACTGTCGTATCCCTCTATTTACTTGCGACGACGGACGATCATTTTGTCGGTACGCTTATTACCACGAGTCTTCGCGCCCTTAGTCGGGAAGCCCCATGGCGATACCGGATGACGACCACCAGAGGTACGACCTTCACCACCACCATGTGGGTGGTCAACCGGGTTCATGGCAACACCACGAACGGTTGGGCGAACGCCACGCCAGCGTTTGGCACCGGCTTTACCCAGCGAACGCAGGCTGTGCTCGGAGTTCGAGACTTCGCCCAGGGTCGCACGGCATTCAGCCAGGACTTTACGCATTTCACCGGAACGCAGACGCAGGGTAACGTACACGCCTTCACGAGCGATCAGCTGAGCCGAAGCACCAGCGGAACGAGCGATCTGTGCGCCTTTACCTGGCTTCAGTTCGATGCCGTGTACGGTAGAACCGACTGGAATGTTGCGCAGTTGCAGAGCGTTGCCTGGCTTGATTGGAGCCAGAGCGCCTGCGATCAGCTGGTCGCCAGCACTCACGCCTTTAGGGGCGATGATGTAGCGGCGCTCGCCGTCTGCGTAGCAGAGCAGTGCGATGTGAGCAGTACGGTTTGGATCGTATTCGATACGCTCGACAGTGGCGACGATGCCATCTTTGTCGTTGCGACGGAAATCGACCATACGGTAATGCTGCTTATGACCACCACCGATGTGACGAGTGGTAATACGGCCATTGTTGTTACGACCACCAGTCTTCGATTTCTTCTCGAGCAGCGGTGCGTGAGGAGCGCCTTTATGCAGCTCCTGGTTGACCACCTTGACCACAAAACGGCGGCCAGGGGAAGTCGGTTTGCATTTAACGATTGCCATGATGCACCCCTTCCTTACTCAGCACTGCTGCTGAAATCGAGATCTTGGCCTGGCTGAAGGGAGATAACTGCCTTCTTCCAGTCATTACGCTTGCCCAGACCGCGAGCAGTGCGCTTGCTCTTACCCAGAACATTCAGGGTAGTTACACGCTCTACTTTCACGCTGAACAGGCTTTCGACGGCCTTCTTGATTTCCAGCTTGGTTGCGTCAGTAGCAACCTTGAAAACGAACTGGCCTTTCTTGTCTGCCAGAACCGTAGCCTTCTCGGAAACGTGCGGGCCAAGCAGAACTTTAAATACGCGTTCCTGGTTCATCCCAGCAGCTCCTCGAATTTCTTCACGGCCGACACGGTGATCAACACCTTGTCGTATGCGATCAGACTAACTGGATCGGAACCTTGCACGTCACGTACATCTACGTGTGGCAGGTTACGAGCAGCCAGGTACAGGTTCTGATCAACAGCGTCCGACACGATCAGAACGTCGGTCAGGCTCATGTTGTTCAGCTTGCCCAGCAGGTCTTTGGTTTTCGGCGTTTCAACGGCGAAATCCTGAACCACGACCAGACGATCAGTACGCACCAGCTCAGCAAGGATGGAACGCATTGCTGCGCGATACATCTTCTTGTTCAGCTTCTGGGAGTGATCCTGAGGACGAGCTGCGAAAGTGGTACCGCCGCCACGCCAGATTGGGCTACGGATAGTACCGGCACGAGCACGGCCAGTACCTTTCTGACGCCATGGGCGCTTGCCGCCACCACGAACGTCGGAACGGGTCTTTTGCTGCTTGGAACCCTGACGGCCGCCGGCCATGTAGGCCACGACTGCTTGGTGAACCAGCGTCTCGTTGAATTCGCCGCCAAATGTCAGTTCGGAAACTTCGATCGCTTGAGCGTCATTTACATTTAATTGCATGTCAGCTTCCCCTTAACCGCGAGCCTTGGCTGCTGGACGTACAACCAAGTTGCCGCCAGTAGCGCCAGGAACAGCGCCCTTGACCAACAACAGATTGCGTTCAGCGTCCACGCGCACTACTTCGAGGGACTGCACGGTCACGCGCTCAGCGCCCATATGACCGGACATTTTTTTGCCCTTGAATACACGACCAGGAGTCTGGCACTGGCCGATAGAGCCTGGAACGCGGTGGGATACGGAGTTACCGTGGGTGTTATCTTGCCCGCGGAAATTCCAACGCTTGATCGTACCCTGGAAGCCTTTACCCTTGGACTGACCGGTTACATCAACCAGTTGACCAGCGGCGAAGATTTCAGCGTTGATCAGATCGCCGGCCTGGTACTCGCCTTCTTCAAGGCGGAATTCCATTACGGTACGACCAGCGGCAACGTTCGCTTTAGCGAAGTGGCCAGCCTGAGCTGCTGTTACACGCGAAGCACGACGCTCGCCGACAGTGACTTGCACTGCACGATAGCCATCGGTCTCTTCAGTTTTGAACTGGGTGACGCGATTCGGCTCGATCTCAATGACCGTGACCGGAATGGAGACACCTTCTTCGGTGAAAATACGGGTCATACCGCATTTACGACCGACTACACCAATAGTCATGTTGTAAACCTCATGAGTGTACGGGGCTTTCACCCGCTATGGCCGCCCATTTCAGAGCGTTACACGACTAAGACCGAGTCTTAGCCGAGGCTGATCTGCACTTCCACACCGGCCGCAAGATCAAGCTTCATAAGAGCATCAACGGTTTTATCCGTTGGCTGGACGATGTCCAGAACGCGCTTATGAGTACGGATCTCGTACTGGTCACGCGCGTCTTTGTTGACGTGCGGGGAGACCAGAACGGTGAACCGCTCTTTACGGGTAGGCAGTGGAATTGGACCACGCACTTGAGCACCAGTACGTTTCGCGGTTTCCACGATTTCCTGGGTTGATTGGTCGATCAGGCGATGGTCGAAAGCCTTCAACCTGATACGGATTTGCTGATTTTGCATTGGATTTCAGACTCCGGCTGCTATTCCCACCGGGCGCAATACGCCCGTTAAAAGGAGGCGCAATTCTATAGACGCCCCAGATAGGTGTCAACCCAATAAAAAAGCCCCCGCTGAGCGGGGGCTTTTCAAAGCATCGAAGCTATCTCAAAAGAGATGCTTACTCGATGATTTTGGCTACGACGCCAGCGCCGACGGTACGACCGCCTTCACGGATAGCGAAACGCAGACCGTCTTCCATTGCGATGGTCTTGATCAGGGTAACTTCCATCTGGATGTTGTCACCTGGCATTACCATTTCAACGCCTTCTGGCAGCTGGCAGTTACCAGTCACGTCAGTAGTACGGAAGTAGAACTGTGGACGGTAGCCTTTGAAGAACGGAGTGTGACGACCGCCTTCTTCCTTGCTCAGAACGTAAACTTCTGCGGTGAACTTGGTGTGCGGCTTAACCGAACCTGGCTTAACCAGAACCTGGCCACGCTCAACGTCGTCACGCTTGGTACCACGCAGCAGAACGCCGCAGTTCTCGCCAGCACGACCTTCGTCGAGCAGCTTGCGGAACATCTCAACACCGGTGCAGGTGGTGGTGGTGGTGTCACGCAGACCAACGATTTCCAGTGCATCTTGAACGCGAACGATACCGCGCTCGATACGACCAGTCACAACAGTACCACGACCCGAGATCGAGAATACGTCTTCGATTGGCATCAGGAATGGCTTGTCGATAGCGCGCTCTGGTTCTGGGATGTAGCTGTCCAGAGTTTCAACCAGTTTACGAACGGCAGTGGTGCCCATTTCGTTGTCGTCTTTGCCTTCCAGCGCCATACGAGCCGAACCGATGATGATTGGAGTGTCATCGCCCGGGAAGTCGTAGGTGGACAGCAGGTCGCGAACTTCCATCTCGACCAGTTCCAGCAGCTCAGCGTCGTCTACCAGGTCAGCCTTGTTCAGGAAAACCACGATGTACGGAACGCCTACCTGACGGGACAGCAGGATGTGCTCACGGGTTTGTGGCATCGGACCATCAGCGGCCGAGCAAACCAGGATCGCGCCGTCCATCTGGGCAGCACCGGTGATCATGTTCTTCACATAGTCAGCGTGACCTGGGCAGTCAACGTGAGCGTAGTGACGGATCTTCGAGTTGTACTCGACGTGCGCGGTGTTGATGGTGATACCACGAGCTTTTTCTTCTGGAGCGCTGTCGATTTTATCGAAATCAACGATTGCGGAACCGAAAACTTCGGAGCAAACGCGAGTCAGAGCTGCGGTCAGAGTGGTTTTACCGTGGTCAACGTGACCGATGGTGCCAACGTTGACGTGCGGTAGGGAACGATCAAATTTTTCTTTAGCCACGACAATTAACTCCTTGCCTAAAGGACTGAATCAGCCTTGTTTTTTGGTAACGGTTTCGACGATGTGCGACGGAGCCGTATTGTATTTTTTGAATTCCATAGAGTAGCTTGCGCGACCCTGGGACATCGAACGAACGTCGGTCGCATAACCGAACATCTCGCCCAACGGAACTTCAGCACGGATCACCTTACCGGAAACCGTGTCTTCCATACCCAGAATCATGCCGCGACGACGGTTAAGGTCGCCCATCACGTCACCCATATAGTCTTCAGGCGTAACAACCTCTACCGCCATGATCGGCTCGAGCAACTCACCACCGCCCTTCTGGGCCAGTTGCTTGGTCGCCATGGAAGCAGCCACCTTAAACGCCATCTCGTTCGAGTCGACGTCGTGGTAAGAACCATCAAACACGGTAGCCTTCAGGCCGATCAGCGGATAGCCGGCAACTACGCCGTTCTTCATCTGCTCTTCGATACCCTTCTGGATAGCCGGGATGTATTCCTTAGGAACCACACCACCCACTACTTCGTTCACGAATTGCAGACCTTCCTGACCTTCGTCAGCAGGAGCAAAACGAATCCAGCAATGACCGAACTGGCCACGACCACCGGACTGACGAACGAACTTGCCTTCGATTTCGCAATTCTTCGTGATGCGCTCACGATACGAAACCTGAGGCTTACCGATGTTGGCTTCGACGTTGAACTCACGGCGCATCCGGTCAACCAGGATGTCCAGGTGCAACTCGCCCATGCCAGAGATGATCGTCTGACCAGTCTCTTCATCAGTCTTGACGCGGAAAGACGGGTCTTCCTGAGCAAGTTTGCCCAGAGCGATACCCATTTTTTCCTGGTCATCCTTGGTCTTAGGCTCTACGGCAACCGAAATAACCGGCTCCGGGAAGTCCATGCGAACCAGGATGATTGGCTTGTCAGCGTTGCACAAGGTTTCACCAGTGGTGACGTCCTTCATGCCGATCAAGGCCGCGATGTCGCCAGCGCGTACTTCCTTGATCTCCTCACGGGCGTTTGCGTGCATCTGCACCATACGACCCACACGCTCTTTCTTGCCCTTGACCGAGTTGATCACGCCGTCGCCGGAGGCCAACACGCCCGAGTAAACACGGACGAAGGTCAGGGTACCCACGAATGGGTCGGTAGCGATTTTGAACGCCAGAGCCGAGAACGGCTCGTTGTCGTCTGCATGACGCTCCATCTGCTTTTCCTCGTCATCCGGGTCAGTACCCTTGATGGCAGGAATGTCAGTTGGCGCAGGCAGGTAGTCGATAACGGCGTCGAGAACCAGGGGAACACCCTTGTTCTTGAAGGAAGAACCGCAAACAGCCAGAACGATCTCACCAGCGATAGTACGCTGACGCAGAGCACCCTTGATTTCCTCGATGGAGAGCTCTTCGCCTTCGAGGTACTTGTTCATCAGCTCTTCGCTGGCTTCGGCCGCAGCCTCAACCATGTTGTTGCGCCACTCTTCAGCCAGCTCCTGCAGTTCAGCAGGGATGGCTTCACGACGAGGAGTCATACCCTTGTCGGCATCGTTCCAGTAAACGGCTTCCATGGTCATCAGATCGATCTGACCCTGGAAGTTGTCTTCGGAACCGATAGCCAACTGGATAGGCACCGGAGTGTGACCCAGACGCTGCTTGATCTGAGCGATCACGCGCAGGAAGTTCGCACCGGCACGGTCCATCTTGTTCACGTAAACGATACGTGGAACGCCGTACTTGTTGGCTTGACGCCATACGGTTTCGGACTGAGGCTCAACGCCGGAGGTGCCGCAGAACACAACGACCGCGCCGTCGAGTACACGCAGGGAACGTTCAACTTCAATGGTGAAGTCTACGTGACCCGGGGTATCGATGACGTTGAAGCGGTATTGGTCTTTGTGCTGCTTGGCCGAACCCTGCCAGAAGGCGGTAATGGCAGCAGAAGTAATGGTAATACCACGCTCCTGCTCCTGAACCATCCAGTCAGTGGTCGCAGCGCCGTCATGCACTTCGCCCATCTTGTGGCTTTTGCCAGTGTAAAAAAGGACGCGCTCGGTGGTGGTGGTTTTACCAGCATCCACGTGAGCAACGATACCGATGTTACGGTAGCGATTAATCGGTGTAGTACGAGCCATAAAGCCCTCGCAAAATGAGTGACGCTAGAATTAGAAGCGGTAGTGCGAGAAAGCCTTGTTGGCTTCAGCCATACGGTGCACGTCTTCACGCTTCTTAACTGCAGCACCTTTACCTTCGGCGGCGTCCAACAGTTCGCCAGCCAAACGCAGAGCCATAGACTTCTCGCCGCGCTTGCGGGCGAAGTCTACCAACCAGCGCATTGCCAGAGCGTTACGACGGGAAGGACGAACCTCGACCGGAACCTGGTAAGTAGCACCACCAACGCGGCGCGACTTCACTTCGACCAGCGGAGCGATGGCGTCGAGTGCTTTTTCGAAGAGTTCCAGGGGATCGGTGCCGGCCTTACGAGCCTTCACGGTATCCAGGGCACCATAAACGATACGCTCGGCAACGGCTTTCTTGCCGCTTTCCATTACGTGGTTCATGAATTTGGCGAGGATTTGGCTTCCGTATTTCGGATCGTCCAGAATCTCACGCTTGGCTGCTACGCGACGTCTTGGCATTGATAAGCCCTCAAACGGTCTTCAGGTTAGCCCGGGACAGATCCTGTGGATACGTGCCCGACCTTACTCTTATCGACTCAATAAAATGAATAACTGCAAAACGGCCGATTACTTCGGACGCTTGGTACCGTACTTCGAACGACCCTGGTTACGACCTTTAACACCGGAAGTATCCAACGAACCGCGAACGGTGTGGTAACGAACACCTGGCAAGTCTTTTACACGACCGCCGCGGATCAGTACCACGCTGTGCTCTTGCAGGTTGTGGCCTTCACCACCGATGTACGAGGAAACCTCGAAACCGTTGGTCAGACGCACACGGCATACTTTACGCAGTGCCGAGTTAGGTTTTTTCGGCGTGGTGGTGTACACACGGGTGCACACGCCACGGCGTTGCGGGCAGTTCTGCAGCGCAGGCACGTCGGATTTCTCGACGATACGCTTACGCGGCTGACGTACCAGCTGGTTGATAGTTGCCATCTACTAGCTCCACTGTTGTCTTGCGACGCTATTGTCTTGCAAGAAAAGCAAAATGGCAGGAACGAGTTCCCGCCAAATTTAGGGGTACAAGAGTCTAAAGAGGATCTTGTCCCCAGTCAAGGCAAGGCCCCGCCCTCCCCGCTCATCCAATCTCGACAATTTGTCTCGATTCGATGAACGGAGTGACCAGGGCCTCACACTCATTTACCGCAGAACTCAGTTACCGCTCGAGTTCAGCGCTTCGGTCAGTGCAGCTTCCACTTCACTGGCGCTTACGCGCAACGGCTTGTCTGCATCACGGCGACGCTTACGCTCGCTGTGATAAGCCAGACCGGTACCGGCCGGGATCAGACGACCCACGACCACGTTTTCTTTCAGGCCGCGCAGGTAATCGCGCTTGCCGGTTACCGCCGCTTCGGTCAGTACGCGGGTGGTTTCCTGGAAGGAAGCCGCCGAGATGAACGATTCGGTGGACAACGACGCCTTGGTGATACCCAGCAGTACACGAGTGAACTTGGAGACAAACTTGTCTTCAGTCGCCAGGCGCTCGTTCTCTACCAGTACGTGAGTCAGTTCCATCTGGTCGCCCTTGATGAAACTGGAATCGCCGGATTCAGCGATTTCAACTTTACGCAGCATCTGACGCAGGATGGTCTCGATGTGCTTGTCGTTGATCTTCACGCCTTGCAGACGGTAAACGTCCTGGATCTCGTTAACGATGTACTTGGCCAGCGCACTCACACCCAGCAGACGCAGGATGTCGTGTGGATCGCTCGGACCGTCGGAGATAACTTCGCCGCGGTTTACCTGTTCGCCTTCGAACACGTTCAGGTGACGCCACTTCGGAATCAGCTCTTCGTACGGATCGCTACCGTCGTTCGGCGTAATGACCAGACGGCGCTTGCCCTTGGTCTCTTTACCGAACGCGATGGTGCCGCTGACTTCAGCCAGAATCGACGCTTCTTTCGGACGACGGGCTTCGAACAGGTCGGCAACACGCGGCAGACCACCGGTGATGTCACGGGTCTTCGAAGTTTCTTGCGGAATACGAGCGATAACATCACCGATCGCAATCTTCGCACCGTCCGCTACACCGACCAGGGCGTTGGCTGGCAGGAAGTACTGAGCGATAACGTCAGTGCCTGGCAGCAACAGATCCTTGCCGTTGTCGTCGACCATCTTAACGGCTGGACGGATGTCCTTACCGGCAGCTGGACGATCTTTGGCGTCGAGTACTTCAATGTTGGTCATACCGGTCAATTCGTCAGTCTGACGCTTGATCGTGATGCCTTCTTCCATGCCCACGTAGGTCACGGTACCTTTCATTTCGGTAACGATCGGGTGAGTGTGCGGATCCCACTTGGCCACGATGGCGCCAGCGTCGACCTTGTCACCTTCTTTAACCGAAATCACGGCACCGTACGGCAGCTTGTAACGCTCACGCTCACGACCGAAGTCATCAGCGATGGCCAGCTCACCGGAACGGGACACGGCAACCAGGTGACCGTCCACTCGCTCAACGTGCTTCAGGTTATGCAGACGGACGGTACCGCCATTCTTCACCTGAACGCTGTCGGCTGCGGAGGTCCGGCTTGCCGCACCACCGATGTGGAACGTACGCATCGTCAGCTGGGTACCCGGCTCACCGATGGACTGGGCAGCGATTACGCCGACCGCTTCACCGATGTTCACCTGGTGACCACGAGCCAGGTCACGGCCGTAGCACTTGGCGCAAATGCCGTAGCGGGTTTCGCAGCTGATCGGCGAGCGCACGATCACTTCGTCGATGCTGTTCAGCTCGATGAACTCGACCCACTTCTCGTCTACCAGGGTGCCAGCAGGAACGATGACGTCCTCGGTACCCGGCTTGAATACGTCACGGGCAATAACACGACCCAATACGCGCTCACCCAACGGCTCTACAACGTCACCGCCTTCAATGTGCGGAGTCATCAGCAGGCCGTGCTCGGTGCCGCAATCGATCTCGGTTACAACCAGATCCTGCGCCACGTCTACCAGACGACGAGTCAGGTAACCCGAGTTCGCCGTTTTCAACGCGGTATCCGCCAGACCTTTACGAGCACCGTGAGTGGAGATGAAGTACTGAAGTACGCTCAAACCTTCACGGAAGTTCGCAGTAATCGGCGTTTCAATGATGGAGCCGTCCGGCTTGGCCATCAGGCCACGCATACCGGCGAGCTGACGAATCTGTGCTGCGGAACCCCGCGCACCCGAGTCGGCCATCATGTACATCGAGTTGAACGATTCCTGGTCGACTTCGACGCCATGGCGGTCGATGACTTTCTCTTTCGAGAGGTTGGCCATCATCGCCTTGGAAACTTCGTCGTTCGCCTTGGACCAAAGGTCGATCACTTTGTTGTACTTCTCGCCCTGGGTTACCAGGCCGGAGGCGTACTGGCTCTCGATCTCTTTCACTTCGTCGGTGGCTGCACCGATGATGCGGGCTTTTTCATCCGGGATAACGAAGTCGTTAACACCGATGGAAACGCCGGAGATGGTCGAGTAGGCAAAACCGGTGTACATCAACTGGTCAGCGAAGATAACGGTCTCTTTCAGACCAACCACGCGGTAGCACTGGTTGATCAGCTTGGAGATCGCCTTTTTCTTCATCGGCAGGTTGACGACGTCGTACGACAGACCTTTTGGCACAACCTGGAACAACAGCGCACGGCCGACAGTGGTGTCGACGATACGGGTGTTGGTCACGCTGCCGCCGTCACGGTCGTTGACGGTTTCGTTGATCCGGACTTTGACCTTGGCGTGCAGTGCGGCTTCGCCGGCAC
This sequence comes from Pseudomonas sp. QLc11A, assembly GCF_052112305.1. NCBI lineage: Bacteria > Pseudomonadati > Pseudomonadota > Gammaproteobacteria > Pseudomonadales > Pseudomonadaceae > Pseudomonas > Pseudomonas sp. QLc11A. The sequence goes on along the minus strand of NZ_JAVAJJ010000025.1, from coordinate 12,338 downwards.
GGAACACACGGTCAACTTCCTGCAGATCCGCGAATACACGACCTTCGCCCTTGGCGTTGATCGCTTCACGCGTCATGTAGTACAGACCCAATACAACGTCCTGCGACGGAACGATGATTGGCTCACCGTTGGCTGGCGACAGAATGTTGTTGGTCGACATCATCAACGCACGCGCTTCCAGCTGGGCTTCCAGCGTCAGCGGTACGTGCACGGCCATTTGGTCGCCGTCGAAGTCGGCGTTGTACGCGGCGCAGACCAGAGGGTGCAGCTGGATAGCCTTACCTTCGATCAGTACCGGTTCAAACGCCTGGATACCCAGACGGTGAAGGGTCGGTGCACGGTTGAGAAGAACCGGGTGTTCGCGAATCACTTCAGCGAGAACATCCCAAACTTCCGGCAGCTCGCGCTCGACCATCTTCTTGGCAGCTTTGATGGTGGTTGCGAGACCACGCATTTCCAGCTTGCCGAAAATGAACGGTTTGAACAGCTCGAGAGCCATCTTCTTCGGCAGACCGCACTGGTGCAGACGCAGGGTCGGACCTACGGTAATTACCGAACGGCCGGAGTAGTCAACACGCTTACCGAGCAAGTTCTGACGGAAACGACCCTGCTTACCCTTGATCATGTCAGCCAGGGATTTCAGAGGACGCTTGTTGGAACCTGTGATAGCGCGGCCACGACGACCGTTGTCGAGCAGTGCGTCGACGGCTTCCTGCAACATACGCTTTTCGTTGCGCACGATGATGTCCGGAGCGGACAGATCCAGCAGGCGCTTCAAACGGTTGTTACGGTTGATCACTCGACGATACAGATCGTTGAGGTCGGAAGTCGCGAAGCGACCGCCATCCAGCGGGACCAGTGGACGCAGATCTGGCGGCAGAACCGGCAGAACGGTCAACACCATCCACTCTGGCAGGTTGCCGGAACCCTGGAAGGCTTCCATCAACTTCAGACGCTTGGACAGCTTCTTGATCTTGGTTTCCGAGTTGGTTTGCGGAATTTCTTCACGCAGGCGGCCAATCTCGTGCTCCAGGTCGATAGCGTGCAGCAGTTCGCGGACAGCTTCGGCACCCATGCGGGCATCGAAATCGTCGCCGAACTCTTCCAGCGCTTCGAAGTACTGCTCGTCGTTCAGCAGCTGACCTTTTTCAAGGGTGGTCATGCCTGGATCGATAACGACGTAGCTCTCGAAGTAGAGAACGCGTTCGATATCACGCAGGGTCATATCCATCAGCAAGCCGATACGGGACGGCAGCGATTTCAGGAACCAGATGTGGGCAACCGGCGAGGCCAGTTCGATGTGCGCCATGCGCTCACGACGAACTTTTGCCAGCGCGACTTCAACGCCGCACTTCTCGCAGATCACACCGCGGTGCTTCAAGCGCTTGTACTTACCGCACAGGCACTCGTAATCCTTTACCGGGCCAAAGATCTTGGCGCAGAACAGGCCGTCACGCTCAGGTTTGAACGTACGGTAGTTGATGGTTTCCGGCTTTTTAACTTCACCGAACGACCACGAACGGATCATCTCAGGCGATGCCAATCCGATACGGATGGCGTCGAACTCTTCGACTTGACCCTGGTTTTTCAGCAAATTCAGTAGGTCTTTCAAGGCCTTTCCTCCTGGCGGAGCAGAGAGCGGGCAATCCTGCCCCGCTCTCGATTCGCGTCACGTGTTATTCGGTTTCCAGATCGATATCGATGCCGAGGGAACGAATTTCCTTGATCAACACGTTGAAGGACTCGGGCATGCCCGGCTCCATACGGTGATCGCCATCCACGATGTTTTTGTACATCTTGGTACGGCCGTTCACATCGTCCGACTTCACTGTGAGCATTTCTTGCAGAGTGTAAGCGGCACCGTATGCTTCCAGTGCCCAGACCTCCATCTCCCCGAAACGCTGACCACCGAACTGCGCCTTACCACCCAGCGGCTGCTGGGTAACCAGGCTGTACGAACCGGTAGAACGCGCGTGCATCTTGTCGTCTACCAAGTGGTTCAGCTTCAGCATGTACATGTAGCCAACGGTGACCGGGCGCTCGAACTTGTTGCCGGTACGGCCGTCGGTCAGCTGCATCTGGCCGCTTTCTGGCAGGTCCGCCAGTTTCAGCATGGCCTTGATTTCGCTTTCCTTGGCGCCGTCGAACACTGGAGTGGCCATTGGAACGCCGCCACGCAGGTTTTGAGCCAGATCCAGGATTTCCTGGTCCGAGAAGTCATCGAGGCTTTCCTGACGACCGCCGATCTCGTTGTAGATCTCGTGCAGGAACTTACGCAGCTCGGCAACCTTGCGCTGCTCTTCAATCATGCGGTTGATCTTCTCGCCCAGACCTTTGGCCGCGAGGCCCAGGTGGGTTTCAAGGATCTGACCAACGTTCATACGCGAAGGTACGCCCAACGGGTTGAGGACGACGTCGACCGGGGTGCCATTGGCATCGTGCGGCATGTCTTCAACCGGCATGATCACGGAGACCACACCCTTGTTACCGTGACGACCGGCCATCTTGTCGCCCGGCTGGATGCGACGACGGATTGCCAGGTAGACCTTGACGATTTTCAGCACGCCTGGAGCCAGGTCATCACCTTGCTGCAGTTTGCGCTTCTTGTCTTCGAACTTGTCGTCCAGCAGACGGCGACGATCAACGATGTAGGCCTGGGCCTTCTCGAGCTGCTCGTTCAGAGCATCTTCAGCCATGCGCAGTTTGAACCACTGGCCGTGCTCAAGACCGTCGAGAACTTCGTCGGTGATGTCCTGGCCTTTCTTCAGACCGGCGCCGCCTTCGGCTTTGTGGCCGACCAGAGCGGAACGCAGACGTTCGAAAGTAGCACCTTCAACGATACGGAACTCTTCGTTCAGGTCCTTGCGGATCTCGTCCAGCTGGGACTTCTCGATCGACAGGGCACGAGCATCACGCTCAACGCCGTCGCGGGTGAAGACCTGTACGTCGATGACAGTACCTTTGGTACCGGTAGGTACACGCAGGGAGGTGTCTTTAACGTCGCTGGCTTTTTCACCGAAGATCGCACGCAGCAGTTTTTCTTCCGGAGTCAGCTGGGTCTCGCCTTTCGGAGTGACCTTACCGACCAGGATATCGCCTGCGCCAACTTCAGCACCTACGTAAACGATACCGGCTTCGTCCAGCTTGTTCAGTGCCGCTTCACCCACGTTCGGGATGTCGGCAGTGATTTCCTCTGGGCCAAGCTTGGTGTCACGAGCCACACAGGTCAGTTCCTGGATGTGGATCGTGGTGAAACGGTCTTCCTGAACAACACGCTCGGACAGGCAGATGGAGTCTTCGAAGTTGAAGCCGTTCCATGCCATGAACGCGATGCGCATGTTCTGACCCAGAGCCAGTTCACCCATGTCGGTGGACGGACCGTCGGCCATGATGTCGCTACGCTGAACCCGATCACCTTTACGCACCAGCGGACGCTGGTTGATGCAGGTGTTCTGGTTGGAGCGGGTGTACTTGGTCAGGTTGTAGATGTCGACACCGGCCTCACCGGTTTCAACTTCGTCATCGGCAACACGAACCACGATACGGCTGGCGTCGACGGAGTCGATCACGCCGCCACGACGAGCCACGACGCAAACGCCGGAGTCACGGGCTACGTTACGCTCCATGCCGGTACCGACCAGCGGCTTGTCAGCGCGCAGGGTTGGTACAGCTTGACGCTGCATGTTCGAGCCCATCAACGCACGGTTGGCGTCGTCGTGCTCGAGGAACGGAATCAGCGACGCAGCAACCGAAACTACCTGCTTCGGCGATACGTCCATCAAGGTGACGTCTTCCGGCGCCTTGACGGTGAATTCGTTCAAGTGACGAACAGCTACCAGCTCGTCGATCAGGACTTTCTTGTCGTTCATCGTGGCCGAAGCCTGAGCGATCACGTGATCAGCTTCTTCGATGGCGGACAGGAACACGATCTCGTCGGTGACCAGAGCGTCTTTCACCACGCGGTACGGGCTCTCGAGGAAGCCGTACTGGTTGGTGCGCGCATAAGCGGCCAGGGAGTTGATCAGACCGATGTTCGGACCTTCCGGCGTTTCGATCGGGCAGACACGACCGTAGTGAGTCGGGTGTACGTCACGAACTTCAAAGCCGGCACGCTCACGAGTCAGACCGCCAGGGCCGAGTGCAGAAACACGGCGCTTGTGGGTGATCTCGGACAGCGGGTTGTTCTGGTCCATGAACTGGGACAGCTGGCTGGAACCGAAGAACTCTTTCACCGCCGCAGCCACTGGCTTGGCGTTGATCAGGTCTTGCGGCATCAGGCCTTCGCTTTCAGCCATCGACAGACGCTCTTTGACCGCACGCTCAACACGTACCAGGCCAACGCGGAACTGGTTCTCGGCCATTTCGCCTACGCAGCGAACACGACGGTTACCCAGGTGGTCGATGTCATCGACGATGCCTTTACCGTTACGGATGTCGACCAGGGTCTTCAGTACCGCGACGATGTCTTCCTTGCACAGCACGCCCGAACCTTCGATCTCGGTGCGACCGATACGACGGTTGAACTTCATCCGGCCGACCGCAGACAGGTCATAGCGCTCAGGGCTGAAGAACAGGTTGTTGAACAGGGTCTCGGCAGCGTCTTTGGTTGGCGGCTCGCCAGGACGCATCATGCGATAGATCTCGACCAGCGCTTCCAGTTGGTTGCTGGTGGAGTCGATCTTCAAGGTGTCGGAGACGAACGGACCGCAGTCGATATCGTTGGTGTACAGAGTTTCGATGCGAACAACGCCGGCCTTGGCGATTTTTGCCAGGATCTCGGTGTTCAGCTCGGTGTTGCACTCTGCCAGGATTTCGCCGGTTGCCGGATGCACGATGACCTTGGCGGTTGTGCGGCCCAGGACGTAGTCCAGAGGCACATCCAGCTCTTTGATACCGGCTTTTTCCAGCTGGTTGATGTGGCGAGCGGTGATACGACGACCCTGCTCGACAATAACCTTGCCTTTGTCATCCTGAATATCGAGGACAGCGATTTCACCGCGCAGGCGCTGAGGCACCAGCTCCAGGCTCAGGGTCTCGCCCTTCACGTGGAATACGTTGGTGGTGTAGAACGCGTCCAGCACTTCTTCGGTGGTATAGCCGAGCGCGCGCAGCAGTACCGATGCAGGCAGCTTGCGACGACGGTCGATACGCACGAATACGCAGTCTTTCGGGTCGAACTCGAAGTCCAGCCACGAACCGCGGTAAGGAATGATGCGCGCGGAGTACAGCAGTTTACCGGAGCTGTGCGTCTTGCCACGGTCGTGGTCGAAGAACACGCCCGGGGAACGGTGCAGCTGGGAAACGATTACACGCTCGGTACCGTTGATTACGAAGGTACCGTTTTCAGTCATCAGGGGGATTTCACCCATGTAGACTTCTTGCTCTTTGATGTCCTTGATCGCTTTGTTCGACGATTCTTTGTCGAAAATGATCAGGCGCACTTTTACCCGCAAAGGTACGGCGTAAGTTACACCGCGCAATACGCATTCTTTGACATCAAATGCCGGTTCGCCCAGACGATATCCGACGTACTCCAGCGCAGCATTGCCGGAGTAGCTGATGATCGGGAAAACGGATTTGAAGGCCGCATGCAGGCCCACGTCGCGGAACTGATCTTTAGTCGCTCCCGCTTGCAAGAATTCACGATACGAATCCAGCTGGATGGCCAGGAGGTACGGCACATCCATGACGTCCGGCAACTTGCTAAAGTCCTTGCGGATACGTTTTTTCTCAGTATATGAGTAAGCCATCAGCGTTCCCCAGCTTGGTCACCTGCTTGTTTGGCCCCTCCCGACGGGAGCAGCCAGAAAATCGTGCAAACCCCATGGTTTGCGCCACCGCATCGGGTGGTTACAGCACGTTATCGGCACCGACCCAGTCGGCTGCCAATAACGGAAAAAGGCCGGTGGCAAGAGCCACCAGCCATCAGCCTGTCGCTTAACGCTCGGGCTGGAGGAGCAAAGTCGATGCTTACTTCAGCTCGACTTTAGCGCCTGCTTCTTCCAGAGCTGCTTTGGCTTTGTCAGCTGCGTCTTTGGCAACAGCTTCCAGAACCATGGCAGGTGCGCCGTCAACTACAGCCTTGGCTTCTTTCAAGCCCAGACCGGTCAGTTCACGTACAGCCTTGATCACGTTAACTTTCTTCTCGCCAGCTTCGGTCAGCATGACGTTGAATTCGGTTTGCTCTTCAGCAACGGCAGCAGCAACAGCTGGACCAGCCGATGCAGCAGCAGCGGTAACACCGAATTTTTCTTCGAAAGCTTTGATCAGCTCAACAACTTCCATTACGGACATGTTGCCAACTGCTTCAAGGATATCGTTCTGAGAGATAGACATGAATCTAATTCCTGATATTGGGGACGGCCTACGCGACCATCGAAAAAAACAAAAAACGCGAGAAGTTGACGAGCCTTAGGCTGCAGCAGCTTCTTTCTGGTCGCGAATTGCCGCCAGAGTACGAGCCAATTTGCTGGTAGCGCCTTGAATCACGCTCATCAGCTGAGAAATTGCTTCGTCACGGGTCGGCAGAGTTGCCAGTACGTCGATTTGGTTAGCTGCGAGGAACTTGCCCTCGAACGCAGCTGCCTTGATCTCGAACTTGTCCTGACCCTTTGCGAATTCCTTGAAGATCCGGGCAGCAGCGCCTGGATGTTCCTTGGAGAACGCAATCAGGGTAGGGCCGGTGAACACGTCGTTGAGGACACTGAATTCAGTGTCAGCAACAGCGCGCTTGAGCAGGGTGTTACGTACAACACGTACGTAAACGCCAGCTTCACGAGCCTCTTTACGGAGTCCGGTCATCGCGCCTACTGTTACGCCACGGGCATCAGCCACGACAGCGGACAGAGCGACTTTGGCAGCCTCGTTGACTTCAGCGACGATGGCCTTCTTGTCTTCGAGTTTAATTGCCACGGGTTTAACTCCTGCTTGTTACCGTTTCATCTGGTCGAAACCGGATGTCGTTTTGGTGTCTGATTCGGTAAGGAACCGGGAGCACCATCTGCGTAGGCTTGTGGTTTAAGACTTGCGTCGCCTACGGTCTTGGATAGCCCCCGCCAGGCAGGGACCCCAATTTTTCAATTGGCGCAATCGCTTGCGCCAATCTGTGTCTTACGCGTCGAGCGAGCTCTGGTCGATAACCAGACCTGGGCCCATGGTGGTGCTCAGGGTAACGCGCTTGACGTAGATGCCTTTCGAGGAAGCTGGCTTGATACGCTTCAGATCAGCGATCAGGGCTTCAACGTTTTCCTTCAGCTTGACGGCGTCGAAGCCGATCTTGCCAACGGAAGTGTGGATGATGCCGTTTTTGTCGGTGCGATAACGAACCTGACCAGCCTTGGCGTTTTTAACCGCGGTAGCTACGTCTGGAGTCACGGTGCCGACTTTAGGGTTAGGCATCAGGCCACGTGGACCGAGGATCTGACCCAACTGACCTACAACGCGCATGGCATCCGGGGATGCGATCACTACGTCATAGTTCAGGTCGCCGCCTTTCATTTCGGCAGCCAGGTCGTCCATGCCTACACGGTCAGCGCCGGCAGCCAGAGCGGCTTCAGCAGCTGGACCCTGGGTGAACACGGCAACGCGAACGGTCTTGCCAGTGCCGTGTGGCAGCACGGTAGCGCTACGAACGACCTGGTCGGATTTACGCGGGTCAACACCCAGGTTTACAGCTACGTCGAACGACTCGCTGAACTTGACAGTCGACAGCTCGGCCAGCAGGGCAGCAGCGTCTACAAAGTTGTAGGCCTTGCCTGCTTCGATTTTGCCGGCGATAGCCTTTTGACGCTTGGTCAGCTTAGCCATTACACACCCTCCACGTTAAGGCCCATGCTACGAGCAGAACCGGCGATGGTACGCACGGCTGCTTCCATATCAGCTGCAGTCAGATCCGCGTTTTTGGTTTTCGCGATTTCTTCCAGCTGAGCACGAGTTACGGTGCCAACCTTAACGGTGTTCGGACGAGCGGAACCGCTGGTCAGACCGGCCGCCTTCTTCAGCAGAACCGAAGCAGGGGTGGATTTGGTTTCGAAAGTGAAGCTACGGTCGCTGTAGACAGTGATGATCACTGGAGTCGGCAGACCTGGCTCAAGACCCTGGGTACGGGCGTTGAAAGCCTTGCAGAATTCCATGATGTTCACGCCGTGCTGACCCAGAGCAGGACCAACAGGTGGGCTTGGGTTAGCCTGAGCGGCCTTCACTTGCAGCTTGATGTAAGCGGTAATCTTCTTGGCCATGAGGCACTCCAATTACGGGTTCGAACGCCTCGAGAGGCTCCCCGGTTACTTGCGCGTTTATCCCAGTGACGACAAAACCCCACAGCCTACGGCTGCGGGGTTGGGATTTTTGCTCAGCTAGACCTTTTCGACCTGACTGAACTCGAGCTCCACCGGAGTAGAGCGACCGAAAATGAGCACTGCGACCTGAATCCGGCTCTTTTCGTAGTTAACTTCTTCAACAACACCGGTAAAGTCCGCGAATGGACCGTCATTGACACGCACCGACTCGCCCGGCTCGAACAACGTCTTCGGCTTCGGCTTGTCGCTACCGTCAGCAACGCGGCGCAGAATCGCTTCTGCTTCCTTATCGGTGATCGGTGCAGGCTTGTCGGCGGTACCGCCAATGAAACCCATCACCCGAGGAGTATCCTTGACCAAGTGCCAAGTACCCTCGTTCATATCCATCTGCACCAGCACGTAGCCAGGGAAGAATTTGCGTTCGCTTTTGCGCTTCTGGCCATTGCGCATTTCAACCACTTCTTCAGTGGGAACCAGAATCTCGCCGAAGCCATCTTCCATACCGGCCAGCTTTACGCGCTCGATCAGCGAGCGCATTACATGCTTCTCGTAACCGGAGTAAGCATGCACAACATACCAACGCTTAGCCACGGGACACCCTTAGCCGACAATCAAGGAAACAAGCCAGCCGAGCAGGGAATCAAGCCCCCACAACAGCAACGCCATAACCAGAACAACAGCCACCACAATAAGGGTGGTCTGCGTGGTTTCTTGGCGAGTTGGCCAAACGACTTTACGAATCTCGGTGCGAGCCTCCTTAACCAGTACAAAGAAAGACTTGCCCTTGGCCGTCTGCAGGCCTACAAAGGCAGCTACAGCAGCAATGGCAAGCAATGCGAGTACGCGGTACAGGATCGGCGAAGCAGAAAAGTACTGATTGCCAACAACGCCAACAACCACCAGAGCGACTACTACAAGCCACTTGAGGAGGTCGAAACGAGAGCCTTGAGCTTCAGCTTTAGGAGTCATCTATGAAGATCCTGTGAAAAGAAAGCCAGACACACCAGGTGAATCTGGCAGGTCAGGAGGGAATCGAACCCCCAACCTACGGTTTTGGAGACCGTCGCTCTGCCAATTGAGCTACTGACCTAAAACAAAATCAGGCCGACCATTATGCCGACCCGAAAAAGACTTTACAACACTTACCAGGCAATCCCGACTGCAACACCAGCATCTGCGACACCGGCAACCCCGAAAACACAACGAGGCGCAACCACAACCACCTAAAACAAAGGCAGATATTTTCATATCTGCCTTGTTATATGGAGCTCTTGAGCGGATTTGAACCGCTGACCTCACCCTTACCAAGGGTGTGCTCTACCAACTGAGCTACAAGAGCCTAACACTGTGCAAAACCCGTAAACTTGGAGCGGGTAGCGGGAATCGAACCCGCATCATCAGCTTGGAAGGCTGAGGTTCTACCACTAAACTATACCCGCGAGGCTTACAGCTCTCGCTAAAAATGGTGGAGGGGGAAGGATTCGAACCTTCGAAGTCGTAGACGTCAGATTTACAGTCTGATCCCTTTGGCCGCTCGGGAACCCCTCCTAAGCGAGCCGGCATTCTACATCATGCCAGCCTTCTGTCAAGCATTTTCTCAATTAAATCTTGAGGTTAGCTGCGTTGACCTCGCTTCACATCGCTAACCGTTTCCGGTGTTCGCTGTGGAGCGGGCGCCATTCTATGCAAACTATTCGGTGGGCGCAACCCCCTCGCACGGCATTATTTTATGTTTTAACTCATTGAATTCTTTAGAAAGGTTTTGCAGCTGCAGATCGTCCAGCCAACGCCGGCTTTCCGGTGCAATACGCACCCAATACCCTGCGCTTTCCGAGCCCCTGGACAGGGGCTGGTATTTGACCTCCATCCCGCTCAACCGACGCTCAACCGCCTGCGCGGCGTCCTGGCGCGTATACCCCCCCAGGTAAAGGCAGCCATTGCCTGGCGAGACAGCTTTAGCCTTGTCTTTGGAGGCGTCACCCGCTTCGCTCAACAGGCGTATATCCTGCTGGGACCCGCGATACAGACTCAAAGGCGTGACATCCTTCGCGCGCAGCGGAGCCTCTTGTTGATGCCAGATGTAGTAAAAGCCATTGAGGACAAGCAGCAGCAGAAACAACCAACGCATAAAAACCTCAGGACAAGGGACAGGCCATGGCCAATCCGACAAACACCAAGTCCGGAACCACCCTGGCCCGAGGCACGACCTCAGAAACCAGGCTCGCATCCCCCCCGGTGAGGAATACGACAAAGTCCTCACCCCAGTAGCTGCGCGCCAACTCGAGCTGAGTCATTACGAAGCCGCGCAACATCAACAAACAACCACGCTCGACAGCCTCGACAGTCGCACGACCCGGAACAAGACTTTCCAGAGCCTGCTCCGCCGCCAGATCCCCGTAACGAATTTTGCGCGTATGGGTACGCAACTGGTTGCGCATCAACGGCATGCCCGGACAGATGAAACCACCCAGGTGCTCTCCATCAGAAGCGATAAAGTCTGCAGTCACAGCCGTACCGAAGTCGAGCACCAGGCACGCACCTGAAGCCAGATGAAAGCCTCCCAGCATTGCAAGCCACCGATCCAGGCCCAGCCGCTCAAACTCTTCATAACCGTTGCGCACGCCTGACATTTCGCGAGCAGGCGCTGCGCACACTATCGGCACATCAAAGGTATCCTTCAGCAAAGACGTCAGCGCACCGGTCTCTTCCGCAGTCCTGACGCTCACCAGCCGGCAAAACGTGAGGGCAAGCCCTTTGAGCTCCCCCAACCCCTCAAGCAATGCGAGATTGGAATCGACAACCCCCTCACCAAGCACCCGCCCGGCATTCGCCGCAAGCACGCGCCACTTGATGAAACTATTCCCACAATCGAGCTCAAGAATCATTACGCAACCTCAGGCTCAATTCACCACCACTGAAGACTTTCTCCACACCATCCACCTTCAGGCGCAGGGCGCCCTGGCCATCAATACCAAGCACCTCACCATCAATTTGATTGACACCGGCAATCAACGACACGCTTCGCCCCTGCCACAGGTGATTTTGCTCCCACTCTGACTGAATGGCCAAAAAGCCACCCGCCTGATGACGAGCCAGGTATCGCTGCAGCATCTCCCCCAACATAGCGACCAATTGGTTGCGATCAAACGATTTGCCTGATTCGAGCCACATGGATGTCCATTGCTGATCCACCTCGTCAGCGGACTGCATGTTCACATTGATTCCCACCCCCAGAACCACATGGCACACATCAGCAGGGTCACCAACCAGCTCGAGCAGTATTCCAGCGATCTTTTTCTGCCCCACCAGAACATCGTTGGGCCACTTCAATCCAGCGGCTGCAATACCCAGCTCACGCAACGTCTGCAAAACAGCGAGCCCGACGACGAGACTCAAGCCCTCCAACTGGCGCATCCCACCATCAATGCGCAGCACCAGGCTGTAATAGACGTTTTCTGCGAAGGGACTGACCCATTTACGACCCCGTCGCCCGCGCCCGGCTGTCTGCCGCTCCGAAAGCACAAGAAATGGCGCAGCCTGCCCCCGCTCTATAGCACGCAGCGCCTCGGCGTTCGTGGAGTCGATTGAATCGTAAACCTGGACGGGCCAGTCGCAAGAAATCGCCCGGGCACTGATCTCGGAAGGATCGAGCAGCGCTAATGGCGCGGACAATTGATAGCCGCGCCCACGAACTTTATGAATGGACAATCCCAGCTCAGCTTCTAAATGCTGAAGCTGCTTCCACACGGCGCTACGACTGACGCCCAGGGCAGCACCCAATGCTTGACCCGAATGGAATCGGCCATCTTTAAGAAGCTTTAACAACGTCAGCATGCAGGTCTCGCCTCACAATGAGGCCCGCATGATAGCCACGCGCCGAGCTATTGCATAGAAATCCAGTAGCCGTGACTTTTCTGCGGACAAAAACAAAACCCCAACTGCTTTCGCAATTGGGGTTTCGGAATTTAATCTTGACGATGACCTACTCTCACATGGGGAAACCCCACACTACCATCGGCGATGCATCGTTTCACTGCTGAG